>JBJETC010000142.1:0-14482 GCA_051883115.1 Anaerovoracaceae bacterium | reverse complement strand
CGAATACGACGGCGTATGATCTCACGGCCATTCCGAGATGGAGCAGGCCTTTCGCGAGTCCTGACATCTCAGTCCCGAGCGTCGCGAAAACCTGGTCGAACACCGGCATGACTTCTGTGAGAAGCACGATTATGACAGCAAGCATGATGCATGTCAGTATCACCGGGTAGAGGACGGCGTTCAGGCGGCTTTTCCTCATGTCTTCTTCGCGTGTGTAGTGGCTGTCGAGCTGGTCCATGACCGATTCGAGGTTTCCCGTCTCTTCGCCTATCTTCGTCATGTGGACCATGTACGGCGGAAAAACTCCGGCGTCTTCCATGGCCCGGGACAGGCTCGCCGTCCTGTCCATCGTGTCCTGCATTTTTTCCAGGAGCTCGCGGTCTTTCTGATCGTCCGCGTCGTCGTGCAGTATCGCGATGCCCTCCGCATCGGAGATGCCCGCCTTGAGTATGAGGTGCATCTGGCTCGCGAACGAGGCAAGCTCCGGGCTGGACAAGTATTTCGTGGTCTGCAATCTTATCAAGTCCTTTCTGTGTGATATATTTTTTCTTTTATTTTTTCTTATCTTAAAATCAAAGGGCGCCTGAGGAAAAACGGCGTCAGTATATGTATTTTGTCGTGTAGTTGCTGCCGTCCCCGACGAAATCCTTCACGTCCTCGGCCTTGTTGCTCGCGCCGAGCGTCGGGTCCATCAGCGTCCATTTTTCCCCGTCAAAGGAGATGACGTCGTCGACCCAGCCTTTGTCCTTCAGGTAGACGCTGATTCAGGCGTGGTAGACATCGCCGGCGTAGCCGACCTCGAGCTTTGTCGGTATGCCCTGGCTCCTGAGCATCGCCGTCATGAGCGCGGCGTAGTCAAAGCAGATGCCTTTTTTCGTCCTGAGCGTCTTGTCTATGTCAGGCACGTAGTTCGTAGGTGTGTCTTCGGCGAGTTCCTTGTCGTAGGCGACGTTGTTTATGATGTAGTCGTAAACGCTTTCTACGTACCCGAGGTCGGTGTCCGACTTCTCGGAGAGCCTGCGGCCGAGTTTCACGGCGCTGCTCGAGTTCGTGTACTGGACGTACTGGTTCGGGTAAAGGAAAGGCGAGAGCTTGTTTTCGAGTTCCACCGAAAAATGCTTCGACAGCGCGAGGGCGTAGTCGGAGCCGCTCATCTGTTCGAGGACTTTTATGGTGTATTTCCCGTCGCCTCTCGTGAACGGGAAAGCGACGAACCTGCCGTGTGTCAGCGGGTAAGGGTACACGGAGCCGTCGGGGTTCGTGATCTGGACCTGGACGTTCTTTTTACCCGTGTATTTCACCATGACGTATCCGTCTTCCGTGTTGGAAAAATCTATGGAGATGAGGCCGTTCGCGCTTTTCGCGGTCTTCGCGCCGGAGGCTTCCGGGATAGCGCATCTGCTCCTCGTTTTTCTCGGGGTCTCGGAGCTGCTGCCTGATGAGCCTGATGACGCGCCGGCGGAAGATGAGCCTGAACAGCCGGAGAGGAGGACGCACACGGTGAGCGTCGATATGATGATGAAAATCAGCGCGGCGCGCGGCCATCGCGATAGAATAGCGTAGTCTTTTCCTGTTCTGCTGTCCAAAAGCGCCGGGCCTCCTTTCTCACTGGTTTTTTTTTACTGATATTGCTTCCCTGATGCTTATCTGCTGCTTTTCTGCTGATATTGTCTTACTGCTCTCTGATCTTCTTACTGATCTGATTCGTCTATGTGTATTTTTACGTTGAGCACATTGCCTCTCATGTCTTCAGTGTGGAAGGTGTATGTGCGGCCTGCGGATACATCGAATCTGCAGGTGTTGTTTTCCGTGTGGAATATGCTGTAATGTATGACATTGCCCGTGCTGTCGAGCAGGTACGTGCGGCCGCTCCTGACGCCGCTGCTGTCGCTGAGTGTCAGGCGCAGCGAACCATTGCTGTATTTATCGCTTATTATCTTCGGCGGCTCGTCGTCTATGCCCGAGACGTTTCTCGTGACTACTGCCGACATCCTGTTCGCGAGCGTTATCCTTATATATACCTTGCCGTTTTTCGACGGCACGACGCGGAACACGCGGTCCGAATCGCGGTAGACCGGCATCGAATGGCCGTTTACAGACGCCGTGACGGAGCGGACCTTTATGATCCTCGATTTGACGCGGACCGTGAAATACGGGGCGCTGTGGTTGTCAACGCTCTTTGTCACGCTGTAGAACGGCGGGAAATACAGGAGCGGGAGTGTCACCGCTATGATTATCATCATGACGAATATGGCGGCGACGAGCTTGCTCCTGTGATGGCGGTACGTGTTATAGCTCTCGATCTGCTCGAGCGGGATCGAAGGCTCGCCTGCGCCGACGGTGCTGAGTACGTCGTGGATCATGTGGCTGCGGATCTCGGGCTCGAGCCTGTCAGCCGCTGATTTCTTAAGGCTCAGCGACATTTTGTCAGGAGACTTTGAAGCGCCGGCCTGCCCCTCGTTTTCATTTTTCCCTGTGATATCTTTCCTTGATTTTCTGCATATTGCGAGGAAGCGGATACGGAACTGATGCGCGTTCTTTATCCTCGGCATCTCGTTCCAGAGCCGTATATACGTGCTGCGGACGCAGTCCTGCACATCGTAGACTGAATCGAAAGCGCCGTATGCCTTTTTATACACGCGGTCGAACGTCGCGAGGAAAATGGCGCAGAATGCGTCGGTGCTTCCTCTGTGGACGTCGCGTATAAGCGCGCTAAGGTAAGATATGTCCAGCTCGGCCATAGTTCATCCCTCTGTTTCTAAGCGTCCGCTTTCTTTTCAGGCGCGGAGGCAGGCCTCTCCCATTCTGAAGTATTCTTGTTCGCGTTGATCTTTTTCTCTGCAGCTCTTGCGCGTCTGCTCGAAAGGGCGATGAGAGAAGTTATATCGTCTGCGTCGTTATCTTCAGGCTCGTGGAACGCTATGCCTGCGCAGTATTCGATAGGGATGGCGCCGTCGGTGTTGTTGTTCAGCGTCACCTGGCTCTGGACGCGCTTGAGGAACGCTTTTATCGATTCGGACGAACCCTCTTCGAACAATGCGAGGAACTGGTTGCCGCCGTTCCTGCCGACGAAGCAGTGGTCGACGGACGCGAGCTTCAGGATCGTGGAAAAGCGTTTTATCATCTTGTTGCCGTTCAGATGGCCGTATTTTTCGTTGACTTCGCGGATGTTCGTTATATCGAGCATGACGCAGCCGAGATCTTTCGGCAGCGGCTGATCGAGGTATTTCTCTATCATCTCGTCGCAGGAAAGCCTGTTTGCTATATCTGTCTTCGGGTCTGAGTGGACGGCGTCAGACAGGTCGCTCACGTTTTTCTCGTACTTGTTATATAGAGTGAAGTCGAGGAAGAGAAAAAGGAACTGCGCTGCCATGACTATCCACAGGAGTGTCGTGACTATGCGGAGTTTAGGGTTCGCAGCCACTGCGTGATACACGCCGCGGTCAAGTATGAGAAAAGCGATGCACGCTGCAGCGAGCAGTGCGAATACGACGAGCTGTATCGTCTTGAATTTTTCGAGTTTCTTCATGGGATCTTCCTCTTTTTTCTGAAAAAAATATCTGCGATAAATATTCCGTCTGCCGTTTATCCGGTCAGCATCCGGTCAGCACTCCGTCAGCCGCCCAGGATCACGCCGTCTATCTGCGCCGATGAGACAGGCCCGAATGTCCTGGAATCGACCGAACCTGCGCGGTTGTCGCCGAGGACGAAATACATGTCTTCGCCGACCGTGAGCGGGAATGAGACCTCGGCCGAATCAGCCTCGGTATTGCCGCTGGCGTACAGTTTCTCTGTGGCGGGTGTCTTTCCGTTCACCGTGACTTTGCCTCCGGATATGTTCACCGTGTCGCCCGGACCTGCGATGACACGCTTGATGTAATGATCGCCGGCCGGTGTCGTGATCGCGATGATGTCGCCCTTCTCAGGGTGTGTGAATATCTTCGTGTACATCACGATCTGTCCGTTCTCCAGGGTCGGGGCCATCGAGTTCCCGGTGACTCTCGAAAGGCCGATGCAGAAGGCGAAAATGATATATACGATGATGAGGACAGCGAGCAGTCCGACAACGGCGTTGAGCCTCGCGAGTTTCCGGTCGTCGAAAGTGACTTCGTACTTGCCGCGGGTCCTTCCCGCGCCCGGCCTGCCTCGCCGGGACTTTTTCGCTGTATTTTTTTTACTCGTGTTTTTTTCAGATTCTTCCATAGCTTTTGACGCTGCGCACTTGTGCGCCTGTGAAATGAACGCCGGTCACATTTACTTTTTATTATACTATGGAAAAAGCCGTCTGTGAATGAAACTACATATCAAAAGGACGCTTTTTTGAAGAATAACGAGATGAAATGAGCGCTTTGTGGTATAATCACGTAGATGTGAATGATTGAAAATATTTGAGCCGTGGTAAACTTAAAACGACAGCTGCCGGCAGGCAGCGCGATCATGGTCAATATAACCGTATCACGGGGGAATATATAAAATGTTTGGGAAGAGAAAAGAAACAGAAGAAAAAGAACAGGCACCTGTAATGGCAAACGCCGCAGAGGAAAACGCGGCGGAAACGGCTGCAGCAGCTGAAATGCCTGAAAATGCCGAAGAGCAGCAGGGCGAGGATATAAACCTCAAGGAGCACAGAGAAGAAATCGAGAACGCGCTCCACGACATCAGGCAGATCCTGCAGACAGACGGCGGCGATATAGAGCTCGTCGACATCACGGATGACAATGTCGTTAAGGTAAGACTGCTCGGCCACTGTGTAGGCTGCTACGCGGCGCAGATGACGATGCAGGGCATCGTAGAGCAGATACTTTCCGACTCCGTACCGGGCGTGCAGGGCGTAGAAGCGGTAATGTAGGCCTGGTTTTCCAGGAGATCCCGCGGGGGACCGCGATATAACCGGAGGTCATTTTTGGACGATAAAGAAAAAGAGACGATCAGGGAACGCGTAAGAGACGCGATCTCAAGGGAAAAGGACGAAGCTGCCGACACGCTGCGGCAGCTCGTTTCGATAAAGAGCGTACAGAGCAGTCCTGTCACTACTGATCAGGGGGAAGTTTTCCCTTTCGGCCGGGGTGTACAGGATGCTTTTTCATTTATGATGAGAAAAGCGGAGGAAGACGGCTTTTCCGTCTATGATTCCGATCATTACGGCGGGCACATAGATTTCGGCAGCGGCAATGAAACTGTCGGGATACTCGGACACCTTGACGTCGTGCCGGAAGGCAGCGGCTGGGAGCACGATCCGTTCGGCGGCGAGATCATAGACGGCTTCATGTGGGGCCGCGGGACGACAGACGACAAGGGCCCGCTCCTCGCGGCATACTACGCGATGAAAGCGCTGAAGGACGCGGGATTCGTCCCGGCGAAGCGCGTAAGGCTCATCATGGGTCTTGACGAGGAAAACGACTGGATCGGCATGGATCACTACCTCCATGACGCCGGAGCGCCTGACTTCGGCTTCACGCCGGACGCTGACTTCCCTGCGCTCAACGGTGAAAAGGGAATCATGTCCTTTTCGCTCGCGAAGAAGATCGGGAGAGATACAGGCCGCGGCATAAGGCTCACGAAGATGTCGGGCGGTGCTGCCGTGAACATGGTGCCTGACTCGGCGAGAGCCGTTATAAACAGCAAGGACAAGGCCGTTTACGATGATATCAGGGAGCAGGCGTCCGCGTACGCTGAGAAGACCGGATATACGCTGAAGGCGAGGAAGACGGGATCGTCGCTCGAGATAACGGCGGAAGGCGTGGCGGCGCACGGCGCGACTCCTGAGAGAGGGACGAACGCAGTCTCTATACTGTTCGATTTCCTTGGAAAAATAGATTTCGAGAACGACGACGTCGCCGACTTTATTTCTTTTTACAATGAAAACATCGGCTTCGACACGACGGGCGATTTCATCGGCTGCGCTCTCGAGGACGAAAAGTCGGGATCACTGACATTCAACGTCGGAAGGCTCATGTACGACGGAGGCTCCGTCGGCATTGACATCAACGTCAGATACCCTGTATCATACACGGCTGAAGATGTCTATGAGAGACTCATGAAGACGGTGGAGAAAAACGGGCTCGGTATAGTCCGCGAGGAAGACATGCCGCCTGTGTATTTCGATCCGGACGGGCACCTGATAAAGACGCTGATGTCTTCGTACAGGCGCATCACAGGCGATACGCAGTCGCAGCCGAAAGTCATAGGCGGGGGCACGTACGCGCGAGCATGCTCGAACATCGCGGCGTTCGGAGGGCTTTTCCCGGGCGATCCCGACATCATGCACCAGAAGAACGAGAGGATAGAACTCTCTAAGTTTTACCTCATGATCGAGATATACGCCGACGCGCTCATGGAACTTTCCGGCGAAGATTTTTCGCTGGACGGCGAGGATCAGGAATGAGAGAGATAAGGATAAAAAACGAGGACGACACGAGGAAGCTCGGCCGGGAGATCGCCGATATGGCGAAGCCCGGCGACGTCGTGGCCCTTATAGGCGATCTCGGGACGGGGAAGACGACGCTCACGAAATACATAGCTGAGGGGCTCGGCGTTAAGGAAGAGATCACGAGTCCGACTTTTACCATAGTAAATGAATACAAGTCAGGGCGCATGCCGCTCTATCACTTTGACGCGTACAGGCTGGAGAACGGCCTCGACATGATGGACATCGGAGGCGACGATTACATGTACGGGGACGGCCTCTGTGTGATAGAATGGGCAGACAGGATAGCGGAAGTGCTGCCTGACGAGACGTACTGCGTTTTCATGGAGTACGGAGAAAAAGAGGGAGAGAGGATCTACAGATGTACATTTTAGCAGTGGAGACAACGGGGCTTTACTGTTCTGCCGCTGTGAGGGCCGCTGACGGAAGCGAGCCCGCGGCGGTGAGGAGCGAAGACGAGCCGATGACGCATCTCAAGATGCTCATCCCGCTCACGAAGCAGCTCCTCGAGTCGGAGCACATAGATAAAAGCGAGATCGCGGCTGTCGCGGCTTCTGTCGGGCCGGGCTCGTTCACGGGCATAAGGATAGGCGTCTCGACGGCGAGGGCACTCGCGCAGGCGCTGGACATCCCGTGCATCGCGGTATCGTCTCTCGGACAGTTCGGGATCATGGCGCATGGCGAGCCGCTCGCGGTTATCTTCAACGCGAGACGCGGCCAGGTCTACGGCGCTGTTTTTGACGGCGAAGGGAAAGCTGTCATGGAGCCGGGACCATACATGCTGACTGACGTACTCGATTTCGTAGATAAAAACGGGCTCGATCCTGTGTTTTACGGCGACGGCGTTGACGCTTACGAGGACAGCCTCGAAGGACGCAGGAAAGCCGACAGGGAGTACAGATATCAGACGGCCGAACTCACAGCGGAGGCCGCCGTCAGGAAATATAAAAATAAAGAGTTTCTGAGATACGATGAACTCCTGCCTGACTACATGCGCGAGAGCGAAGCGGAGCAGCGCCTGAAGGACGGCTCGCTCGCGAAGATGCGCGCCGCCAAGATGGCGAGATTCATGGGGAGGTAATATGGACGCCAATTTGATCGTCAGAGAGGCAGACGCCAGAGACGCGGCACAGATCGCCGCCATCGAAGGCGAATGCATACCCGACCCGTGGTCGGCAGATGCCATAAAGCACGACATGCTGGAAAACGGACGCTCGCACTACATCGTCGCCGAAGTGGAAGGCGCGATAGCGGGGTTCATCGGCATGTGGGTGATAGATTACGAGGCTGAGATAAACAACGTCGCTGTCCTCCCTGATTACAGGGGGTTCGGCGTCGGTTCGCTCATGCTGAGGACTGTCCTCGAAGCCGCGGACAAGAACGGTGTCAAGATGATATCGCTCGAAGTCAGGTCGGGCAATTACAATGCCATGGCCATGTATGAAAAAGCCGGCTTCGTAAAAGTCAACGTAAGGAGACAGTATTACAGGGACAACGGCGAGGACGCGGTGATAATGCGCCGCATAGGCAACCCTTCGCGCGACCTCAAGCCGGGGATGGAATCATAATGAAAGACGGAAAATTTCTGACACTTGGAATAGAATCGAGCTGTGATGAGACGGCGGTGTCTGTCGTGGCTGACGGCCGTGAGATGATGTCGAATGTCATATCGTCGCAGATAGCGATACATACGAAATTCGGCGGAGTCGTGCCTGAGATAGCGTCGCGTCACCACCTTGAGAACGTAAACGGGTGCGTAGACAAGGCGCTTTCCGACGCCGGTGTGAGTCTCGGTGACATAGACCTCATCGGGGTCACATACGGGCCGGGCCTCATAGGCGCAGTCGTCATAGGCGTCGCAACGGCAAAGGCTCTGTCGTACGCCGCGGGCATACCGCTCATAGGCGTCAATCACATGCACGGCCACGTCAGCGCGAACTACATCCAGTACAGCGAGCTCGAGCCGCCGTTCATGGCGCTCGTCGTGTCGGGCGGCCACACGAACATCATCCAGGTGACTGACTACAATGAGTGCAAAGTGCTCGGCGGGACGAGGGACGACGCCGCAGGCGAAGCTTTTGACAAAGTCGCGAGGGTCATCGGGCTCGGATATCCGGGCGGCCCTAAGATAGACAAAGCCTCAAAGCAGGGCGACCCGCACGCCGTGGAGTTCAAGCGCGTATATCTTGAAAAGGACAGCCTCGACTTCAGCTTCAGCGGCCTCAAGACGCAGGCCCTGAACTATATAAACAAGGAGCGCATGAAGGGCAATGAGATCTCGCAGGCTGACATAGCCGCGAGCTTCCAGCAGGCCGTGCTCGACGTGCTCGTGGACAAGACGATGTCTGCGGTAAAAAGAGCGGGCGAAAAGCGCGTCGTCGTAGCCGGCGGCGTGGGCGCGAACTCGGGGCTCAGGGCGCAGCTTAAGGAAGCATGCGACAGAGAAGGCGTGCAGCTTTTTATCCCTGATCCTGTCCTCTGCACTGACAACGGCGCGATGATCGCGTCAGCAGCATATTATAAATATAAAAAATACGGTCCGGACGAACTGACACTCGACGCCTACGCGGATCTGCCGTTCTGACGGCCGGGGGTTCAAATGATAACGATTTCAGCATCAGATATAACAAAAGCATACGGTACGGACGTCATCCTCGACAAAGTCACGTTCCACGTCGACAAGGGCGATAAGGTCGGCATCATCGGCGTGAACGGCGCGGGCAAGACGACGCTGCTCGACATAGTGTCAGGCAGGGATCAGGCTGATTCCGGGAACATCTACATTTCAGCCGATACGACGATAGGCTATCTGAGGCAGCACGACCCGTTCAGCAACGAGGGCACTGTCAGGTCTGAAGTGGAAAAAATATATTCCGGCTTTGACAAAATGGAAAAGCAGCTCACTGACCTTTCGGCGAAAATGGCCGATCTCGCGGCGGATGGCAAGGCTGACACGGACGAGTACAGGAAGACGGCGGAGCAGTACGGGACGCTGCAGGACGAGTTCACGAACAAGGGAGGCTTCTCGTGGAGGAGCGAGATGAACGGCATCCTGAACAGCATGGCTTTCGGCGAGGAATATTATGATAAAAAGATAAGCTCGCTGAGCGGCGGCGAGCGCACGAGACTCGCTCTCGCGTGCCTGCTCATGAAGAAACCGGACGTCCTCCTGCTCGACGAGCCGACGAACCACCTCGACATAGGCATGCTGAAGTGGCTCGAACAGTACCTCGCGAGCTACAGCGGCACGGTAATCCTCGTGTCGCACGACAGGTACTTCCTCGATCACATGACGAACAAGATATTCGAGATCGAGAACCGCAAGATGACGTGCTTCACCGGCAACTACAGCGATTTCGCGGCGAAGAAGCGCGCCATGAGGGAGGCTGATCTCAGGCAGTACAACAAGCAGGCCGCCGAGATAAAGCGTCAGGAAGACATCATAAGGCGCTTTAAGGAGAGAGGCACTGAACACCTCGCAAAGCGCGCGGCTTCAAGAGAAAAACAGCTCGCGTCCATGAAGAGGATCGAGAAGCCGGAGAACGGTCCGGGCAGTATGAAGCTCCATTTCAGACAGAACTACAGGAGCGGGAACGATGTGCTGTTCGGCGAGGACATATGCAAGTCATTCGGCACCGGCAGCGAGCGCAGAGAGATATTCAGGGACGTTTCTTTTGACATAAAAAGAGGCGAGAGGGTCTGCATCGTCGGCGCTAACGGCGTCGGCAAGACGACGCTCCTCAAGATCATGATGGGCAGGATCAGCGCTTCTGACGGATACATGAGGACGGGGACAAACGTCGATTTCGGATATTATGACCAGAGGCAGGAGCAGCTCGACCCG
Source organism: Anaerovoracaceae bacterium (assembly GCA_051883115.1). Classification (GTDB taxonomy): domain Bacteria; phylum Bacillota; class Clostridia; order Peptostreptococcales; family Anaerovoracaceae; genus Aminicella. The sequence continues at coordinate 4,211 of JBJETC010000142.1, read as the reverse complement.
TCGAACACCGTGCTCGACGAGGTCCACGATTCGTTCAGGCTCTACAAGGACAGCGAGATAAGGGGATTCCTCGGGAGGTTCCTTTTTACGAACGACGATGTGTTCAAGCAGGTAGGATCGCTGAGCGGCGGCGAAAAAGCCCGCCTGTCGCTCCTCAAGCTCATGCTGTCGGGCGCGAACACGCTCATGCTCGACGAGCCGACGAACCACCTCGACATAGACTCGAAGGAGATCCTCGAGGACGCGCTGAAGGAGTACCCGGGCACGATCATCGCGATCTCCCACGACAGGTATTTCCTGAACAAGGTCGCGACGAAGATCTACGAGCTCAGCCCTGACGGCATAACGAAGTACGAGGGCGGCTATGACTACTATGAGGAGAAAAAGGCGAGCATAGAGTCAGGCAGGCAGTATGTCCGCGATCTCGCTTCAGAGGAAGAGGAAAGCCTGGAAGCCGGTTCCGCGGCGGAAAACCCAGCATCCGGTCCGGAAAGCTCTGACGCATCCGGGGCGTCTGACGCGGACAGCGGCCACAGGGCCGGGAGCGCCGAGGAGCGCCAGCTCAGGAAAAAACAGCAGGCCGAGGAGCGCCGGAGCGAGAGGAGGCGCGCTGCTCTCGAGGAGATGATCACAGACCTCGAGGAGCAGGTCGAAGACATCCAGAAAAAGATGTGCGACGAAAGCGTCCTTTCCGACACGGCGAAGCTCATGAAGCTCGATTCTGAGCTCAGGAGCCTGAAAGCGAAGCTCGACGCAGCCTACGACGAGTGGGCGGAGCTCGGATAGCGGCCTGATACGCGGTACATTTTGTCACGGTTCGTTAAAAAATACACGCCGGACGGCATTTGACAATATTTTCACTTGTAATTGAACAACAAGTAAATTAAGATATTTATAATGTTCACGATTAAATAGGAGGAAAAAATGACTTTCGATAAGATCAGAGACATAATCATAGATGAGCTTGGCGTTGACGAATCTGTCATCACCATGGACACGAATCTCGTAAAAGACCTTGAGGCTGATTCGCTTGACGCTGTGGATATCATAATGTCCATCGAGGAGCAGTTCGGCATCGAGATCCCTGATGAGGAAGCAGAAAAGTTCGAGACAGTAGGCGACATCGTCAGATACGTTGACGAGAACGCGAAATAAACGCTTCTGAGATACGCCGTTTTTACGGCGCTTTTTTTATTGTGCTGAAAAAGATCTGCCATTTGAGCCGGGACAAAGTGCCGCGCGCCGGGCGGATCGTTAAATGACGCGGTACGTTTTGCCGCGCCGCGGATAGGAGCGCATAATGGGACAGAAAAAGAACGCAAAGATCTCAAATGCGGTCATAAAGAGGCTCCCGAGGTACAGACGCTATCTCATCGAGCTTGACAAGAAGGGCGTCGAGAAGATCTCATCCAAGGAATTCAGCGAGCTCATAGGATACACCGCATCGCAGATCAGGCAGGATTTCAATAATTTCGGAGGCTTCGGCCAGCAGGGCTACGGCTACAGCGTCAAGGGGCTGTACAACGAGATAAGCGCGATCCTCGGGCTGGACAAGGCCTACAAGATGGTCATACTCGGCGCGGGGAACCTCGGCCAGGCCATCGCGAAATACATGTATTTCCATAGGGACGGCTTCAAGCTCTGCGCCATATTCGAGGTCGATCCTGACCTCATAGGCAAGGAGCTGGAAGGCGTCAAGATACTTGATTACGAGGATATCGTCGAGTACATAGAGAAAAACGACATAGACATAGGCACGATCTGCGTCGGCCAGGATAACGCCCAGGAAGCGGCCGACAGGCTCTGCTTCGCAGGCGTCAAGGGCATCTGGAATTTCTCGACGACAGATATCGAGGTGCCGGGCCATGTCGCGGTCGAGAACGTTCAGCTCTCGGACAATCTGCACCAGCTCGCGTACCACATGAACGACTTCAGCAGACAGGAGGCCGCGGCGAAAGAAGCAGCTGCCAAGAAGGAAGTCATAGAAAACAGCAGTGCGAGGAATCGCGGGAGATCGGCGAAAAAAGACAAAGACAGGCAGGAGTAAGGCGGAAGGGCGGAAGTTTTTCCGCAGGCAGTTTTTTACAATAAAAAAAGCCGCTCCCCATCAGGGAACGGCGATCTGCCTTCCGGCGGAATAAAACTACTCTGCTTTCGGTGCTCCTACAGGGCATACGCCAGCGCATGAACCGCAGTCGATGCAAACGTCAGGATCGATAACGTACTGTGTATCTCCCTGAGAAATAGCACCTACAGGGCATTCAGCTTCACATGCTCCGCATGAAATGCACTCGTCTGAAATCTTGTAAGCCATATCAATAACCTCCTGTGTAATATAGTCTTTACAACTGGCTTTATTATATCAGCGCAATATTCATAAGTAAAGGCAGTTTTTGTGCACAATTAAGGAAACAAGCGGGATAGCGGGCCCGCGGCATTGGGAAGAGACCATGGATGTATATACTCTGACAGGAAAAAGCGGCACCGGAAAAAGCTACAAGGCTATGGACATCTGCTCGAAATACGGGATCGAGAGTATCATAGACGACGGGCTTTTTACATATAAGAACAAAGTCGAGGCCGGTGTGTCGGCGAAAAGGCAGCCGACGCGCGCGGGCGCTGTGAAAACGGCGCTTTTCATACACGATGACGTCCGCGACAGTGTCGTCTCGAAGATCGCGCAGCTCGACCCGAAGAGCATACTCCTGCTCGCGACATCTGACAGGATGGCCGACAGGATAAGGGAAAGACTGTATCTTCCCGCACCTGTGAAAAGGATCCATATTGAGGATATCACGACGCCTGAGGAACGCGAGTATGCGGAAAAGCAGCGCCTCGAGGAGGGGAAGCACGTCATTCCTGTGCCGACGCTGCAGCTCAAGCGCGATTTCGCCGGGTACTTCATGCACCCGCAGAAGATATTCAGGACGGGCGGGATCCTCGGACCGGATGAAGACACCGAGAAAGAGAGGACCGTCGTCCGCCCGACATTCAGCTATATGGGGAATTTCTTCATATCTGACAGGGTGCTCGCCGATATAGCCGAGTGCGTCGCGGTGGAAACGCCTGACGTCGCGAAGGTCATGGATGTCTACAACAACACGCTGCCTGACGCTTTGAAGATGGAAGTTTCCGTCGCGGTGAGGGCCGGGGCTGACATAATAGACACGGCGGCCGGCTACCAGGTCGCGCTCGCTGACAGGATAAGCAGGATGACGGCTTTCAACGTCGTAAAGATAGATGTGACGGTCGTGAGGCTGACTGAAGAGACGGCCTGACAGGCAGGGGCACCGGGCGGTGCCGGAGGAAAGCCGGGCGGCTGAGTCATTCGGGATACGGATATAGGAAAAAGGATATATAAAGGGATACGCAGTAATAAAGTATGGGAAAAACATATACGTCTGAAAAAATAAACGACATAGACTTAAGAGACATTTTCGACTGCGGCCAGTGCTTCAGGTGGTTTCGGAACGAAGACGGCTCGTATACGGGAACGGCTATGGGCCGCAAGGTCAGGGTCAGCCTGGAAAAAGAAGAGCCCGGGGAAAAGAGCGGAAGGCTCAGCGTTTTTCCGTGCACGGAGCAGGAATTCGATGAGATCTGGCGCCCGTATTTCGACCTCGACAGAGATTATTCCGCGATAAAGTCAAAACTCTCCGAGGATGATGAAATGATGCGCAAGGCCGCGAATTACGGCGGCGGTATCAGGATCCTCAGGCAGGACACGTGGGAGACGATCGTGGATTTCATCATCTCCCAGAACAATAACATCCCGAGGATAAAAGGCTGCATAGAGAATCTCTGCATGCTGTTCGGCGAGAAACTCGATGACCCCGTCGGCGGAGAGAAGCCGGGGGCTTACGACATCCCGTCGCCGGAAAAGCTCGCGTCGCTCACGGTCGAGGATCTCGCGCCTGTGCGTCTCGGCTACAGGGCGAAGTACCTTATAAAAACGGGCAGGCAGGTGGCTGAGCACGGTCTCCCGGAGACATACGATGAGCTGCTCGCGCTCGAGGGCGTCGGCCCGAAGGTCGCGAACTGCATAGCGCTTTTCGGGCTCGCGAAATACGACAGCTTCCCTATAGATGTATGGGTCAGGAAAGTCATGCACGCGCTGTACGGGCTCGATGAAAATGACAAGAAGGCGATGGCTGCTTTTGCGGAAGAGAGGTTCGGCGAACTCGGCGGCTTCGCGCAGCAGTATCTTTTTT
>JBJETC010000141.1:0-2574 GCA_051883115.1 Anaerovoracaceae bacterium | reverse complement strand
CTACGGATGTCACTACGAGGATCCTCGAATCCTTTTCCGCTGAGATGCTGATGACATCCGCGTCAAGCGCGCCGTCCCCGAACGTGACATTGACCCTTACAGGATCGTCATAAGTCTTCCCTTCCTTCGCGGTCAGGGCGTGAACAGGGATGTCCGCCTTTTCTATCATCTTCGTGAGGTCGTCACCGATACCTGTCTTCGCGTTTTTCCCCGCGAAATCCTCAGTGAACGGCAGCGGCCTGTATTCTATTTCTTCGTCAGGTATCTCGAGTGAGATGCGGCCTTCTCCCGAGAGCTTCATCTCATCCTCCGGCATTTTCACGTAATTCATGCCGAGCCAGTACCACGTCTTAGACGGCAGCTGACTGAGTTTCATGACGTTCTGATCGTTCATTTCTCCCATTCTGTCCCTCCTACATGGTACCGTTCATTTCGAGCCTGATGAGGTTGTTCATCTCTACCGCGTATTCAAGCGGCAGCTCCTTGCCGACGTTGTCCGCGAAACCGCTTACGATGAGCGCCTTCGCGTCGCCTTCTGTCATCCCTCTCGACATCAGGTAGAAAACGACGTCGTCGCTTATCCTGCCTATCTTCGCTTCATGTCCGACATCGGCGTCGTTCGTCCTTATATCCATCGCAGGGATCGTGTCCGAGCGCGATATGTCGTCGAGCATCAGCGACTGGCATGAAACGTATGACTTGCTTTCCTTCGCCTTCGGGTTGATCGTCACGGAGCTCCTGAAAGTGCTTATCCCGCCGTCCTTCGAGATCGAACGCGTGTTGACGTACGATGACGTGTGCGGCGCGTTGTGTACGACCTTCTGTCCTGTATCGAGGTCCTGGCCTTTCCCGGCGAAAGTCACGCTCGTGAAATCGACGCTCGAGCCTTCTCCGTTGAGGATAGTCATAGGATAAAGGTATGACGTATGCGATCCGAACGAGCCTGATACCCATTCGACCTTCGCACCCTCGTCTGCCACGGCCCTCTTCGTGTTGAGGTTGTACATGTTCTTTGACCAGTTCTCTATCGTCGAGTAGCGCAGCTTCGCGTTCTTTCCAACAAAAAGCTCTACGCATCCGGCGTGAAGGTTCGCTATGTTGTATTTCGGCGCCGAGCATCCTTCGATAAAATGAAGGTCAGCGCCCTCATCTACGATGATGAGCGTGTGCTCGAACTGGCCGGCACCCGGCGCGTTCAGTCTGAAATACGACTGGAGCGGTATCTCCACCTTGACTCCCGGCGGTACGTATACGAACGATCCGCCCGACCATACGGCTCCGTGCAGCGCCGCGAACTTGTGATCCGTCGGCGGTACGAGCTTCATGAAGTGCTCCTTTATCATGTCGGCGTATTCGCCGTGCAGAGCGCTCTCGAGGTCCGAGTAAATGACGCCCTGTTCAGCGACTTCTTTCTTTACGCTGTGGTAAACGAGCTCCGAGTCGTACTGGGCTCCGACTCCCGCGAGCGACTCTCTCTCAGCCTGCGGGATCCCGAGCTTTTCAAATGTATCCTTTATTTCTTCAGGCACGTCTTTCCAGTCAGCCTGCATCTTCGTGTTCGGTCTGACATACGTTACGATGTTGTCCATGTTGAGGCCTTCTATCGAAGGACCCCAGTCAGGGAAAGGCATGTTTTTATATATCTCAAGCGACTTGAGCCTGAATTCGCGCATCCATTCAGGATCGCCCTTTTCCTCGGAGATCTGCTCTACGATCTCCGGCGTCAGGCCTTCGTCTACCTTGTAATAGCCCTTCTCATCGTAGCGGAAATCATACATGCTTGTATCGATATCTGCTATCTGAGTTTTTTCTTTCATCTTGACCTCTTCCCGATATTACGATCAGTCTGTGTATTTCTCGAAACCGTTCTCGTTTATGTCCTCTACCATCTCAGGTCCGCCTTCAGCGACGATCTTTCCGGAGACGAGGACGTGTGTCCTGTCGACATCGAGCGATTCGAGGATCCTCGTGCTGTGCGTTATGATCATGAGCGCGCCGCCGACTCTCTTCTTGTACTCTTCTATTCCCTTTGAGACTGTTCTCGCGGCGTCTACGTCGAGGCCGGAGTCTGTCTCATCGAGTATGGCGAGGTCAGGTTTTATCATGAGGAGCTGAAGTATCTCAGCTTTCTTTTTTTCTCCGCCGGAGAAGCCTACGTTAAGGTCTCTGTCCGCGTAACTGTGGTCCATGTCGAGGATGTCCATCGTCCTCTCCATCTCTTTCCTGAAGTCCCAGAGTCTGAGGTGCTCGCCCGTCTTTTTCTCAACGGCTGTCTTGATGAAGTTCCTGAGCGTTATGCCCGGCACTTCCACAGGGTTCTGGAACGAAATGAAAAGTCCCGCTCTCGCGATCTTATCTGTCGTCCAGTCCGTGATATCCTCACCCTTGAACATTATTTTTCCCTTGTTGACTTCGTATCTCGGGTCGCCCATGATCGTCGAGCCGAGCGTCGATTTTCCGGCGCCGTTCGGTCCCATTATGACGTGGACTTCACCCTTGTTTATCGAAAGATCTACGCCGTGGAGGATCTCTTTGTCCTCTACACTTACGGCAAGATCGCTTACATTCAGAATT
>JBJETC010000140.1:0-14593 GCA_051883115.1 Anaerovoracaceae bacterium | reverse complement strand
AAACCGCTGACCCTGTAACATTCAGGATCGACGATGAAGGCGTTCTCTACATCATAGACGCTTCAGGCAATGAGACGAAGGCTGATGAAGCCGTTGTCACTATGAAAGACACGAAGAAGCCTGAAACTCCGCCGTATAACCCTCCTGACAATCCTCCTGAGCCGGAAACTCCGAAGTACGAGGTCTCCTTCAGCAAGGTAGACATGACGACAGCAGAGGCACTCAGCGGAGCATCATTCGAGCTCGTAAGCGGTAAAGACGAAAACGGCACATCTGTCGAGACATGGATCTCTGACGGTACAGACCACAAAGTCTCCGATCTTGTTCCGGGATACTACACGATCATAGAGCGCGTCGCTCCTGAAGGATACAAGACAGCAGACCCGGTAACGTTCAGGCTTGATGGATCAGGCAGCGTCCATATCGTCTACTCTGACGGATCAGAATCAGAAGCCATGGATCCTAAGGTAACGGTAGAAGACGAGAAAAAGCCTGTTCCTGTAGATGACAAGCCAGACTACAACGAGGAAAAACCGGAAAATCCGGATACCCCGACAAAGACTGACAGGAAGACTTCTTACAGTTCTTTGTACGCGCCGAGAACAGGTGATACATCCGAAACATTCATCTGGGTATCACTCGTGATCCTGGCAGGAGCTGCTTCATGCATCCTCCTCCGCCTGAGGAGATCGAAAAGATAAAACGGACGCGGCGACAAGCCGATGATCTGTAAAAACAAGCGAGCCGCAGGGGCAAAAGCCCGGGCGGCCCGCTTTTTCAATGCCTTACTTTCTGTATTTCTCCCTTATCCTTATGAACAGCACGACAGCACAAAGCGCCTGGATCAGGAGCACCATGTACAGGTAGCCTCCGGCACTGTCTCCAGTCTTCGGACCCGCCGATTTCTCAGGCTTCACCGGTTTTTCAGTCTTCTCCGGTTTTTCCGGTTCCTCAGTTTTCTCCGCCTTCTCTATTATCTCCGGTTCCTCTGTTTTCTCCGACACCTCCTCTTTAACAGGTGCCTGAGGCTCAGGCGGTGCGGTCTTCGGTTTTTCCTCTTTCAGGAGGACATTCGTCCTGACCTTGCCCGACTTTAACTCGGCAGTCTTTCCGCCGCCAGTCCCGAGCGTTACGGAAGCTTCGTTATAGAAGATTATGTACTTTCCGTCCTCAGAGAAAAAGTCAGTTCCGCCCTTCTCTTTCAGCGCCTTGAGATCAGCCTCGCTCTCCTTCAGCTTCACCGGGACATCCACCTCGATCTCGGACGGCAGCGTTCCCTTTTCCGGCGCTTCTTTATTTAACGCGGCTGTGAGCCTGTTTCCTTCAGCCGTGACAGAGAACATACCGCTTATGTCTTCGCCGCTCCCGCTGAGGACCTTCACAGCGTCCTTGTCGAAAGTCAGATGCTCATTTATATCATCCGTAAGGACAAAACTCCATTCAGCTGATTTATCTTCTCCGGAAGCCTTAGGTACCGAAGCCCTGATGTGATAAGTCCACGAGCCTTCAGGAGACGCCACAGTATTCTCAGCCACTTTTTTCTCCGCGCCTGAAGCTGTCTTCCACTCGCCTTTGTCATACCTCTGCATGATGACATCATCACTGTCTGAAACTGTCTTTTCAGGCCCGCGGAGCAGCGGCACACTGTGTTCAGTCTCTATCTTACCGGTCTCGGCAGAGCCGAAAACAGCTTTGTTCACGAGATCATCCGACTTCACGTTTTTCGACACCGTGACATCGTAATCCAGCGTGCACGATGTCCCTTTTTTCATCTCCTTCGTGCTTACCCTTATGGCGTTCCCCTTGTGCTCGACGGTGAACTCAGGCTCTTTGCGTCCGTCGCTGAACGTGACTTTTATCGATGCCGGGTCGAGCTTCCCGAGCTTTTCGTCGACACCTTTATCCTCGACATAAGCCTCCGTGACTGCCGAGCCCTTATCCTTGACGTACGCTTTTACGGTATAATGCAGCTTATCTCCCTCTGCGGCAAAAGCTTTGTCTGACGTCTTTTCTATCGCTGCTGACGGGAAATTGACGTTTGTATAGACTGATCCGGTGTTCTGAGGATATTCATTCACAACAGCGGCTGCCATATTCTCAAAACGAGCTGTGCCGTCTTCCTGCATGAGGCCGGCCTTCCTGAACTCGTCCTCCGAAGGGAACGACCCGTCTTTCTTCCTGAGCGAAGCATCTATCATCATATATACAGCTTCCTTTTTTTCAACAGCCTCCGCAAAGCCTCCTTTTCCCGGATCGAGAGCTTTCGCGCTTATCGTGTGGTTTTCCTTTTTCACCTCGAATTCCTTCGTTATATCCTTATTTCCGGCCGTCACGATCGTCACATCACACGACCCCGCGTCTATCACGGGACTCATCGTGTCGACAAAGCCGAAACTTTTCACGAAGCTCTTTCCGCCGTCTGATTCAGCATTGCTCCACTCTTTCTTTATCTCATAAGTAAATTTCCCCGAAACGCCGGCGAGCGTATTCTCAGTCACACCTTTTTCCGCCCCCTGGCCCTGCTTCGTGACATTGTCATAGTCCGAGACCTTCTTCACCGGCCCGTCAGGCATGCCGTCAAGCACAGTTACAGTTTTCAGCGTTTTTAAGCTGTCATTTCCCGTCCACGAATTCCCGACAACATCCTTGAGCTCAACGTTCGCCACGTTCTCGAACTCCTGCTTTTTGAATATCCCCCTGAAATCCGAAAGCACCGAGGCCCTGATCCTGAGCTCGTACGACTTGCCATTCGTGTTTGAAAGCGACGGCGACTTCAGCGCTGCCTTTATATCAGTCCCGCCGTCCGGCGCCTCGCTTTTCGTTACCTCGAACTCGCCTGTCACATCCGAGCCGTCTCTCAGGACCTTTATCTCTTCCGGATCTATGCGCTTGTCGAGATGGTCGTTCATCACGTAATACGTGATCTTCGTATTCTCGTTATACATGCCTGACAGCGTGTGTCTTATGTGATACGTGAAGCTGCGCGAGCTGCTCCCCTTGCCGCCGGCCGCGAGCACGTTCGACCTCCTGTAGCTGTAGTCTGCGCTGTCTTCTGATGCGAACGCGGAAGTGTATTTCTCAGCATCTCTTTTGTTCCATCTGTCATTCTCTTTTTCGTCATCATCACCGACTGATTTCTGCGGATCCGACGGGATGACAGGGTCGAGCCCCTGAAATGCCGTATTGAACCCGGACCACAGTCCCTGCTTATGGTAGAACTTATCTGATTTATCCGTCTGCCAGCCTGATGAAAGTTTCATAGTGTAATCCGAACTGTTCATGTAAACTGCGGCCGTGTCTTTTTCACTGTCGTTGTTCAGCGCCTCCTTTCCCTTAGGCTGCCTGAACGTTACGCTGCTGCTCTTCCTGATGTAATCGAGATTCGTATCAGGCGTGAGCGTCATGTATTTTACCGGAAAGCTTCCGCTGCCCTCGACTGTCACGCTCTGGCCCATGTCTATGTCGCCTATCGTCATGCCTACTGCAAGTTCTTTCCCGTTGCCGTATGTATAAAGGTTTTTAGTTCCGGCGTGATAATATCTGTATCTTATCGAGACCTCGTCGACGCCGTTTATTATCACGATCGGGTTTGATGACTTGCTGATTATTATATAAGGCCCGGCTATGGCTTTTTTCACCATTTCAGCGGCATTCGAAGCGTCGCGGGCGTTCGTCCAGTCTGTGACTGTCATGACGCGGTCGACCCTGTCGTATCCGTGCTTCACGTTATTCCAGACATTTAAGCCCGAGGCCGTCATGCTGATCCCGCCTTTTCTGTTGTCCGTTATCTTCCAGACGACGTTGTCCGGGTCGTTTATGAGCCTGTTTCCGCTGCTTGCCGTCTTGTCGGAATAATATCTTACCCTCTTGCCTTTTTTATCCTTGTATTCCTTGAAAATACCCTTTACCGCGGCGCTCTTCGACGAAGTCTTCCCCGTGACGGAAAACTGCGTGCCTGCCGTCGTTTTTACGCCGTATGAGTACTCAGGCGGCAGCTTGAACGATTTTGACGGCTGATCCCAGCTGCTGTAATGGCCTCCGTCCTGAATGAACCTCGCGGAATCAGGTCCGCCTCTGCTCGCCCCACCGGTCCCCGAAGCCGCCAGAGCCCCCCTGCCCAGAAAACACATTATCACGAATATCACAGCTGCCGCGGCTGATACGACCGCCGCAAAAGGCCATGACCTCATTTTTATCCCCTGTTTTGTTTCCATTTCTGTTCACCTGCTTTTAAAATAAAAAAACGGCCGTCGGCCGCATAAAAACTTTGTCATTTTTGTCATAAAAAAGGAGAGCCATGAGCTCCCCTTAAAATCACATCATCATTTCTTTTTCGCCTGTCCGTACGTCGCGCCCGCGCCGTGCTTCTTGAAGTAGTGCTTGTCGAGTATGTACTGCGGCATGCTCGCGTCCGGATTTATCCTAAGCGTCTTGAGCGCCATCTCCGCTATTTTTTCTATTACTACAGCGTTATAAACGGCATCCGCAGCGTCCGTCCCCCAGGCAAAAGGCCCGTGGCTCCTCACGAGTATCCCCGGCACAGCCATAGGGTCGTATCCGGCTTCCCTTATGTGCTCGACGATCACACGTCCCGTATTCAGCTCGTACGCGCCCTTCGTCTCTTCCTCTGTGAGCTCCCTCGTGCACGGCACGTCTCCGTAAAAATAGTCGGCGTGTGTCGTGCCGAGGGCCGGTATGTCAGACCCCGCCTGCGCAAAGGCCACAGCGTTTATCGAATGCGTGTGCGCTATGCCGCCTATCTCCGGGAAGGCCATGTAAAGCTCAAGGTGCGTGTCAGTGTCCGATGACGGCCTGAGCTCGCTGTCAACTGTCTTCCCCGTCTCCAGGTCGACAAGTACCATGTCCTCCGGCTTCATCACGTCGTAATCGACTCCCGAAGGCTTTATCGCCATGATTCCCTTGTCGCGGTCGATGCCGCTGACATTTCCCCAGGTATAGATGACGACGCCCTCCTCATACATCTCGATATTAGCGTCGCATACTTTTTTCCTAAGATCTTCAAGCAATGCTTCTCACCTCTGCTATCTCTATACGTTGAAAAGGAATGTGATGATATCTCCGTCCTTGACTTCATATTCCTTGCCCTCTGAGCGGAGCAGACCTTTTTCCTTAGCCTTCGTCATGCTGCCGTCACACTCGTTCATGAGCGTGTCGTAGTTTATCGTCTCTGCCCTGATGAAGCCTTTTTCGAAGTCAGAATGGATCTTCCCGCCTGCCTGAGGCGCTTTTGTTCCCTTAGATATCGTCCATGCCCTGACTTCATCTTCTCCCGCTGTCAGGAATGAAATGAGGTTCAGGAGGCTGTATGAAGCCTTGATGAGCTTGTCCAAGCCCGACTCCTCAACGCCGAGCGATTCGAGGTATTCTGCCTTTTCCTCGTCAGAGAAATCAGACATCTCTTCCTCAGCCTCCGCGCAGACTACGATGACGCCCGATCCGTCCTTTTCGGCACATTCTCTCACTGCCTGGACATACGGGTTGCTGCTGCTGTCTGCTGCGTCGTCCTCGCTTACGTTAGCTACATAGATGACAGGCTTGTATGAAAGGAGGTTCAGGCTCTCGATGAACGCTTTTTCATCGTCGTCCTCTATCTCCATCGTCCTCGCCGAAGCGCCGCCTCCGAGGTGCTCGCTCAGCTTTTTCAGTATGTCTACCTCCTTCTTGAGGCTCTTGTCATACTTCGCGTTTTTCTCAGTCTTGGCGAGCCTTTTCTCTATGACGTCCATGTCGGCCAGGATGAGCTCCGTGTTGATCGTCTCTATATCAGACGCAGGGTCTACCTTGCCCGAAACGTGCACGATGTTCTCATCGTCAAAACATCTCACGACGTGGACTATGGCCGCGACGTCCCTTATGTGGCCGAGGAACTTGTTCCCGAGTCCCTCGCCGACGGACGCTCCCTTTACGAGGCCCGCGATATCGCAGAACTCTATCGTCGTGTAAATCGTCCTCTTTGAATTATATATCTCGTGAAGCGTCTTCACCCTGTCGTCCGGCACTGTTACAACGCCTACGTTTGGCTCGATCGTGCAGAACGGGTAATTCGCCGCCTCCGCGCCTGCCTTCGTTATCGCGTTGAAAAGTGTGCTCTTGCCGACGTTCGGCAGTCCTACGATACCAAGTTTCATCTGTTTTCCTCCTAAACTCTATCTGTCTTCTATATCATCGCCGTTTGCGTCAGCCTTGCCGGCCCCGCCTGCCGCGGCGTCATCCGCCCGCTCGTCTCCCGCATTTTCCGGGCTCACGCTGTTCAGTTTTTTCCTGAGCAGATATATGTATATCACGAGGCATGATATGAAAATGCACACGCTTATGACCTGCGCCTGCCTGAATCTCCCTATCATGAGGCTGTCCGTCCTCAGGGATTCGACACAGAAGCGCTCTATAGAATAGAGCATGCCGTACAGGCACGCGATCTGCCCCGGGAAGCTCCGCCTTTTATCGAGCCATATGAGAAAAATGAACAGCAGCAGGCACCATATCGATTCGTACAGGAACGTCGGATGGACTTTCTGCCCGTCCACCATGATGCCCCACGGCAGGTCTGTCGGCCCGCCATGCGCCTCGGAATTGAAGAAATTCCCCCATCTTCCTATGGCCTGCGCCAGCGCCACCTCAGGAAAAACGAGATCGGCAAGCTCCAGCACTTTGATCTTGTAATGGCGGCATACGAGAAGGCTCACTATGAAGCCCGCTATGAGGCCTCCGTGTATGGCAAGTCCCCCTGACCTTATGTCAAGTATCGCCGCGATGTCACCTCTGTAATTGTCCCATTCGAACAGGACGTAATACGCCCTTGCTCCTATGACCGAAAAAGGGATCAGCCATACAGCGAGATCAAGTATCCTCTCGCTCTCTATCCCATGTTTCGGCGCCCGCCTGTAGCAGATAAGTATCGCCAGCAGAAAAGCGGCCGATATCAGTATTCCGTACCACCTGATATCAAGCCCGAATATGCTGAACGCAACAGGATCCGGTGCCTGCATCCAGATCTCCTTTCGTGATTTTTACATATTGATACGAATAATATCTTATCACATATGCGCTCTTTATGGTAATAGCTATTGAAAATAACGAGGGCCGATGATATACTTTTGTAAAAAGAACATATGTTCGCGCCCTGCCGCGTATATATGGTTTTTGTTCGTTTTTCTGTTCGTTTTCATGAAAGGTATCTGCTGATGACTGTGCTACAGGTCGACGCCAACTCCGCTTATCTGAGCTGGACCGCCGCTTACATGCTTGAAAAAGGCTGCATGACCGACATAAGGGAAATACCGTCTGTTATCGCCGGAGATCCGAAGAACAGGCACGGCATCATCATGGCAAAGTCCATCCCGGCGAAGCGCGCCGGCATCAAGACGGGCGCCTCCCTGTCAGACGCTCTGAAAAAATGCCCTTCCCTCGCCGTCTACCCGCCTGACTTCGACCTCTACCTCTCATGCAGCGACGCCATGTACTCCATCCTCCGCGAATACTCGTCCCTGATAGAACGGTTCAGCATAGACGAATGCTACATGGAATATCAGCGGTCGCGCGAACACGGCAGCGATCCCGTGGACGAGGCATTCGAGATAAAGGACCGTATAAAAGAGGAACTCGGCTTCACTGTGAACGTAGGCGTAGGCGCGAACAAGCTCCTCGCGAAAATGGCGTGCGAGCTCGAGAAGCCGGACCGCGTCCATGTCCTGCTGACTCATGACGACATAGAGAAAAAGCTATGGCCTCTCGACGTGTCAGAGCTTTTCATGGTGGGACGCATGACATCGCTCAAGCTAAAGCGCATGAACATCCGCACCATAGGAGACCTCGCCGCGGCCGACCCAAACATGCTCGTACCTGTACTCAAGAGCTACGGTCCTTACATCCGTGACCTCGCGAACGGCATAGACGATTCCCCGATCGTCCCGATCGACGCTGTACCGGAGAAAAACATAGGGAACAGCATGACGATCAGATACGATCTTACCGATCCGGGCGAAGCGCGCGCCTACCTTCTCTCGCTATGCGAGCGCGTCTGCTGGCGCCTGAGGAAGCGCGGCTTCAGGGCGTCAGTCGTGACTGTCGGCATATGCAGCAGCGAGTTCTGGTATCATTCCCACCAGCGGAAACTGCCTTTTTTCACTGATGACACATCGACAGTCTACCATTATGCCTGCTCTCTTTTCGAGGAATCCTGGGACGGCAGCCCAATAAGGAAACTCGGCGTCAGGGCCGGCGGCCTCAACAGCTCCGGCATATATCAGCTGACATTTTTCGATGCCGGCGACTGCGAAAAAGCTGAACGCCTCAACACGACCGTTGACCGCATCAGGGCGCGCTACGGCCAGACCGCGATATACCGCGGACTTTTCGCCAACTCTCCACTCCGCCCGATAGAAGGCGGAGTAAACAACGGTGACTACATAATGATGGGAGGACACTCACAATGAAAATACTCGCAAGACCCATAGATGTGATAGCATCGTGCCGTGCCGGAAGCGCACCTCTCCCGCGCCGCTTCCGCATGAAGGACGCTGACGGCAGCGTCGTCGAGATCAGGGTCGATCACATCACGAACATAGAAAAACGCAGGATCGCGGGGATCGACACTATAAACTACACATGCGAATCAGACATACACGGCGTCTGCCGTGTATATGAGCTGAAATACACCGTTTCGAAGTACAGCTGGGAGCTCTACAAGATGTAGCATATCTTATCTGTCCGGTCCGGAGCGAGCATGCTCCACGCGTATCTTCCTTATCACGCATCTTCCCCCATCTGCATCGTCGTCTCACTTTCTTCCCTGAAATCACGTACATTCTGATCCTCCTTCCTGATATGAAAAAAGGAGGCCTCCCGGGCCTCCTTTCCTGACGATATCATATTATCATGGAATTTATTTCCATTCAACCATTATTTACCAAATCGCCCCGATCACATGAGCGAAAGATTTTTCGCTACATTAAAAAGGAATCTTTGCTTCCATACGCGCCACATTTTGTTCGGATATTCGGTGCCGGGGTTTTTGAGTATTATGTTGTCCATTATGAACGGCCTGTAATACTCTGGGACAGTCTCCAGCGCCGAGTTTATGGCATTCACCCTAGACTCGAGCAGCGCCTTCTTCACAGCTTGACCCTCGGTGGGACGCCTCCTGTCATAATTTTCTCCGCCTTCCATGACGACGCTCCTGCCCTTGAGCCCGCCGCTCGCGATGTCGCTGTTCACCATGTCGAGTTCCCTTTCCATGCGCCTCATATCCCTGACAGCCCAAAGCGTCTGATAATACACAGCGTCAGGCATGACGAACTCCTTGAATCTTGTCTGTTGCCATTCTCGGGTCATATTATTGCCTCCCTGATCATTTCGATCTCCTTATCCTTACATCATCGATCTCACCGATCGAAAAAACTATAACGAATAGGCCTGCAGGCAAAATAAAAAACTTCTCCGGATCCTGTAGTTATGTAATACACCACATTCCCCGAAGAAGTCTACTAATATCTTCCTTACCCTCAAAAAAAAGGACTTTACCGTCAAAATTCAGGGCTTTACCGTTTTCGCCCTTTTTCCCCTTTCATGATAAGGGATAAAATGACTCATTCAGTTTTTCCCATCCGCGCTTTATTCTTTTTTCTCATCAGCATCGCCCTGACTCACGTCATCCTCCGACGCTGCAGCGGCGCCTAAGTTTATGGCCGCCTTGTCGAGCTCCTGGACGATGTTGTTGATCTCAAGAAGTTTTTCTTTGGAAATCGAGCTCTCCATGCGGAGCTCGGCATTCCCGATGACGCCGGCGATGTTCTCCCTGATGTCAGAGAGCTGTTTCCTCACGCGCTGGACCTCCTCGTCGTCAGCAGCCGTTTTGGCAGCCTCGTCAAAGTTGAGGAGCGACATGCTGTCTGTGTCTATCTCGTACTCAGAATTCCCCATCACAGCGACAGGATCATATCCGAGCTTCTCCTTCAGCAGACCGGCAAATGTCTTTTTTGCCTCCTCTTCACCGTGCACGAGGAAGATCTGCTTCGGCCTCTGTTCAAAGCCCTCGACCCAGTGAAGCAGCCCGTTCTGGTCAGCATGGCCCGAGAAGCCCTGCAGGTCGTGGATCTGCGCATTGACGTGTATGTCTTCTCCGAACAGCGTCACGTCCTTCGCGCCTCCGAGCAGAGCCCTCCCCAGAGTGCCCGAAGCCTGATATCCCACGAAGATAACGCTGTTCCTCGCGTCCCATAGATTATGCTTGAGATGATGCCTTACACGGCCGGCCTCACACATGCCGCTCGCCGAGATGATGACCTTCGGACTGTTGTCCTGGTTAAGGGCCATAGATTCCTCAGTGCTCCTCGTAAAATGAAGGCCCTTGAAATCGAGCGGATCATCGCCCTTCAGTATGTAATCCCTCGTCTCCCTGTCGAAGACCTGAGCGTTCTTCCTGAATATCTCAGTCGTATTCGTGGCCATAGGGCTGTCTATGTAGACAGGGAGGTTCTCGAGCACCTTGTCGTATTTCGAATGCGAGTCGTAATATTTGTTCAGCTCGTAGATGAGTTCCTGCGTGCGCCCTACTGCAAATGAAGGTATGACAGTCGTACCGCCGCGTTTTGCCGTCTCGGCAATGATCTTCACGAGGTTCTCGACATCGAGTGTGTGATCAGGATGGAGTCTGTCGCCGTATGTCGTCTCCATGATGACGCAGTCGGCCTTTTTTATGATCGTAGGGTCCCTGAGGATCGGCCTGTCCGGCATCCCGAGGTCGCCTGAGAAAACGATCTTCGTGTCGCGTTCTCCCTCCGTTACCCAGAGCTCTATGATCGCGGAGCCGAGAATATGTCCGGCGTCGTTGAACACGATCCTCATCTCGTCATTCAGCTTGATGAGCTGATCGTAGAGGACCGGCTTCACCATCTCGAGCGTGGCTTCGACGTTTTCCATGGTGTAGAGAGGCTGAACGAGAGGACGTCCCGCGCGCTCGTTTTTCCTGTTCTGATACTCGCAGTCCTTTTCCTGGATGTACGCGCAGTCTCGGAGCATTATGCCGAGAAGGTCGGCTGTGGCGTCAGTGCAGTAAATGCTGCCCCTGAAGCCTCTTTTTACGAGCAGAGGCAGACGCCCGCAGTGGTCGACGTGAGCGTGGCTCAGCACGACGCATTCTATCTCGGCCGGGTCGAACGGGAACGGCTCCCTGTTCATTTCATCTTCGGCCCTGCCGCCCTGGAACTGCCCGCAGTCCAGGAGTATCTTGTGATTCTCAGTCGTAAGGAGATGGCATGATCCGGTCACGCCCCTTGTCGCTCCACAGAACTTTATCTTCATTTAGTCCTCCTACAATGTCTTAAATGGCTTGAGCTGTCCCGGTCAGAAGTTCATGTTCCACAGACGCAGGTCGCCTGTCGAGACCATGCTCGCCCCGGCCGCCAGTGCGGCCCTGACTTCTTCTTCAGTCTCTGCGAGACCTCCGGCGATCACCGGGACCTTCACCAGCGAAGCGAATTCCCTGATTTTCTTCGTCGCGATCGACGGCATAATTTCAACTATGTCAGGATCGGAAACCCTTATGGAATCAAGCGATGTGCCGACAGAATGAGAATCTATCATGAAAAAACGCTGCACTGTTATGAGATCAAAATCCTTTGCCATCCTGACAAGACCTGTCCTCGTGGTGCATATGCCATCCGCGCCGTGCCCGGCCAGATATTCTATGCCGCAGCGGTCCTTGCCTATGCCTTCCGCGAAGTCTATATGCACGATGGCCTTCTTGCCCACCTCGTGGACTTCTTTTATGGCCTGAACGACCTTCATTATGTTCGCATGAAGGAGAAAAACGACGTCGACCTTTGATTTCAGAGCTTTGCTGAAATCCTTCTCCGTCCTGACCGCCGCAGCGACAGGATAATCAAAACTGATTTCTGCCATTACTAACTCCTTCTCTGCTTTGTCTGCGGGCCGTGATAGTCAGATCCCTTAGTCACGTGGAGGCCAAGCCTTCCGGCTATCTCGACGAGACGTCTGGAATCCTCTTCATCCGCAGATGGGTGATAACATTCGACACCGTAGAGCCCGGCTTCTTTCAGGTTCTTCAGCATGTCCTCGATGTTTGCGAAAAACTCGTCGGAACCTCTCTCGCCCATGTGATGCGTCTTCATAGGATGAGCTGCGACAGCCTTTCCGCCGGCAGCCGTTATCATCCTGACAGCTTCCTCCGTGTCGACCTTCATCTGCTTCAGCCTTGCGGCTGCCCTGCAGTTCAGGAACTTAGGCGACCTGAACGCCTCTGTCACAGTCTTTACGTAGCCCCTGTTCACGAAGACCCAGGCGAAATCAGGTTTCGCTATATATGTCTGTCCCGGGTGCCTTATGAGGTCAGAGTATTTTATATCGTAGCCCATCTCCTGGAAAATGGCGAGAAGCTTGCGGTTCCTCTCGTTCCTGAAGTCCTCTATTTCCTTGAGCTTTTTCACAATGGCCGGGTCGTCTATGTCAAAATCATATCCGAGCATGTGGATCTCGCTCGTACTGCGGTAAACAGTACCTATCTCCATACCCGGGATGACCTCGATGCCGTACTTTTTGCCGGCCTCAAGGGCTTCACGGACTCCGCCCGTACCGTCGTGATCTGTCACGGCCACTACATCGTAGCCTTCGTCTGCCCTGAGCTTTACAAGCTGTTCAGGCGTGTATTCTCCGTCCGAGAACGTCGAATGCATATGCAGATCTATCTTTTTGCCCATGTTGATATCTATTTCTCTCGTCATGATAAGCCTCGATTTCACATAATAAGCTAAGATAAGTATAGCAAAAAGCTGGAAGAAAATAAATAACGATGCTCCGCGGCGGTGCATATGAAAATGCTTATATAAAAAAACGCCCCGGACAGTTCCTGCTGCCCGAAGCGTTAAATTTCAATTTCAATCTCAGTTCCCGTATTTTCGCGGCGATCCCCGTTAAGACCGTGATCAGCGCGTGTCATCATTTCCGTGCGTTTCTCTCTTGTAAGAATAGAGAGCTCTGTCAGCACGTTTCACTACATCGTAGCAGCTCCTGTCGTCTTTCTGGAAGAAACTCGAGCCGATCGAAGCCGAAACGTGGATCATCTCGCCGCCGGTATATATCTCTATGTCGTTTATCGCATCGACGATGTGCTGTTCCATGACCGGGAGGTTCTCCTCGGTCATGCCGCGGAATATCCCTATAAACTCGTCTCCGCCCCATCTGATGATGTCGTCGGCGCTCCTCGCCACACTCCTTATGGCTTTCACCATCTCCTGCAGTACGTGGTCTCCTGCATCGTGGCCGTACTTGTCGTTTATGCCCTTGAAGAAGTCCATGTCGATCATCATGACAGCTGTATCGTATTTATCAAGTATGCGCTGCCTCTCGAATTCCTCCTGGAGCAGCGTGTCGCCCTTTCTCCTGGAGCCTGCGTGTGTCAGAGCATCTTCGTCAACGAGCTCCTGCAGACTTTCATTCCTGTTCCTGTAGGTGATGTAGTCGTGCCTGTGGATCCTCTTGAGCATGATCTGGATGATGAGTGCAGCTGATATGACTATGATAAAAGAAACAAGCATCACAGGCGGGAGCATCGTCATCATGTAATCGTGCGTGTACGAATGCTTCGTAGGCACTTCCTTGCTTATCATGATTATCCAGTCATATTCGTCGTAAAAGCACGAATAGTAAATATGCTTTACTTTGCCGCCATTCTCGAAGTATTCACCGCTCGAGTCACCGTCATCTCTCAGTTCGCTCAGCTCATTCTTCAGCGGGAAATCACAGTGATCCTCTATATCCCTGACGGAAAAATACCTGTCTTCTATGCTCTCATCTTTTGAGTCTGCTACTACTCTTATGGTCTTGCCGTCATGTTTCTTTTCGTCAACGAGCTCCGCGATATCCACGGTCACTTCGTTGTCATACGCGCTCGAATGGAGCGTGTTCCTGAGATAATTCGTGAGGCGCTCTCTCACGCCGTCTTTCGTCACGCTCTTGTGCATGGACGTTATGTTCTTTTCCTGAGCGTTGAGACTGACCTTTATATTCTGGACCGTGACACGTATAGCTTCCTTGCGCTGGACCATATCGCTGTCATAGCTGACATGGGCCATCCTCGCTGCCACGAGATGCAGTGTCAGAGTGAATGCCAGCAGCATCACGATAGGCACTATGATAAGGACGATGTTCTCGGTCTTCAGATGCGGCACCGGTGTATATCTGACCTGCTCCATCTCATCCTGTTTCGATGGTTTCTGTGGTCTTTTCTTGTCAGAGTTATCTTTATCTATCATAAAAATACCTGCCTGTCTATAGTACGGGCATCCCGCCCGGGGGTCTTTTTACGCTGCAGAAACCGCTTAGCCCTCTGACGGCACGCGGATCACGCAGCACCCTTTCATTCAGGCGACGGTGTAAAATTTATGGCTTCATCAGGCATAAGCGGCTTGCTGAAAACGTAGCCCTGGATGGTGTCTGCGCCCATGCTCTTCAGGTGTACAAACTGTTCATGCGTCTCGACACCCTCGACTATTATCTCTTCGTCAAGGTCATGTCCAAGCCTTATGACATCATGAAGAAGTATCATTTTCTTCTTGCT
>JBJETC010000139.1:0-2578 GCA_051883115.1 Anaerovoracaceae bacterium | reverse complement strand
CAGGTACTTTTTGCTCTGGTCGTAGTTGAAGACAGAGTCTTCCGTGAAGATGTCGGCGAACTCAGCGAGGCCGTGTTCTTTGACGTACGGCAGCATGGTGTCGCAGACGATGTCGATGTAGCTGTCAGGGTCGCCGGCGTATTCCTCAGGCACGGCGTGCGGGCCCAGGAACGTCGGTACGACGTCGAGAGGCTGGGCTTTTCCGACATCTCTTATGACTTCGAGCATCTTTACTTCCGTCTGGAGATCGAGGCCGTATCCGCTCTTGGCTTCTACAGTCGTGACGCCGAGCGATCCCATCTCAGAGAGGAAGCTTAAGGCCCTTTTCGTGAGGAGTTCCTTGCTCGCTGCTCTCGTCTGTCTTACCGTGTCGAGTATGCCGCCGCCCGCGCGGAGGATGTCGAGGTAAGTCGCGCCTTTTATCTTCATCGGGATCTCGTGCTGGCGGGAGCCGCCGAAGATCATGTGTGTGTGGCCGTCTACGAGGCCAGGTGTCACGAGCGCGCCGCCCGCGTCTATCGTCTCGAGGTCAGGCGAAGGCGAAATGCCGGCCGATGTCTTTTTTCCGTCTGAAGCGATCTCGCGGATGATGCCGTCCTTTATGTATATCTCGGCGTCGCGGAGCTTCAGGTTCTCGGCCTGCGCCGGGCCTTTGTGGGAAAAGCTGCCTGTCGGTGTCTGCAGCGTCCCTATGTTCGTTATCAGGATCTCGTTTTTCATGGTTTTTCCCCCGGAAAATGACTTTTTCCATAAAATAAATCCGGAAACAGCTAGTGTTTCCGGATAAAAGTGTCATTCAGGCTCTATTTTTCGTCAAAATATTTGCCGACTATCTTCTTTACAAGGTCGTCGTCCGCGATGTAAGGGAGAGTTATGTGGCCGAGGCCTTCATAATTCTTGTTGTAAGCGGCCGCTGTCTCGAGAGCATGCTCGTTTCTCGCCCAGCTCCTTCTTGCGATGCCGCCCATAACGTCCCACATGATGGCTGACTTGATGACATTGTCGACTCTCTGCGAACCGTCGAGCAGCAGGCCGAACCCGCCGTTAATGGCTTTTCCGATGCCTACGCCGCCGCCGTTGTGGAGCGTGCACATCGTCATGCCTCTCGCCGCGTTCCCCGCGTAGCACTGAACGGCCATATCAGCCATTACGTTCGAACCGTCCTTGATGTTCGATGTCTCTCTGAACGGTGAATCCGTTCCGGATACGTCGTGGTGGTCGCGTCCCATCATGATAGGGCCGCATTTGCCGTCCCTGACGAGCTTGTTGAACGCGAGGGCGATGTCTCTCCTGCCCTCTGCGTCCTGATAGAGGATCCTGGCTTTTGTTCCTACGACGAGCTTGTTCTTCTTAGCGTCTCTGATCCAGATCCAGTTGTCTCTGTCCTGTGCCCTTCTCTTAGGATCGATGCAGTCCATGGCCGTCTTGTCTGTGAGGTCGAGGTCTTCCTGTTTTCCTGACAGGCATACCCATCTGAACGGGCCGTAGCCGTAGTCGAACAGGATAGGTCCCATGATGTCCTCAACGTACGAAGGCCAGATGAATCCGTCCTTGTCGTCTATTCCGTTCTTCGAGATCTCCTTGATGCCGGAGTCGTAAACTGACTTCATGAATGAGTTGCCGTAGTCGAAGAAGTAAGCGCCTCTCTCTGTCAGCGTCTTTATGGCGTTGAAGTGTCTCTTCAGCGTAGCGTCTACGCGTTTCTTGAATTCCGCTCTGTCCTCGTGGAGCATCTTCGTGCGCTCCTCGAATGTCATGCCGACCGGGCAGTAGCCTCCGCCGTATACGTTGTGGCATGATGTCTGGTCTGACAGGAGGTCGATCTTGAAGTTCCTCTTAATAGCGGCTTCGAGGAGGTCTACGATGTTACCGTAGTAAGCGATCGAGATGCCTTCCTTTGCCTTTACTTTTTCCTCAGCGAGGTCGAATACCTTGTCGAGGTCATCCATAACGACGTCTACCCAGCCCTGCTCGTGTCTCTGGTCGATCCTTGACTTGTCGACTTCGGCGAAGATGCCGACAGCGTTTGCTATGTCAGCTGCCTTTGGCTGAGCGCCGCTCATGCCGCCGAGTCCGGACGAAACGAATGTGTGGCCTGTGAGGTCTCCCTGCTCAGGGATGCCGAGATATTTTCTGCCTGCGTTGAGGATCGTGTTGAACGTTCCGTGAACGATGCCCTGAGGGCCGATGTACATCCAGCCGCCTGCGGTCATCTGTCCGTAGTTTGCAACGCCCATCTCCTCAGCGACTTCCCAGTCGTTCATGTTGTCGTATTCGCCGACCATTAGAGCGTTCGTCATGATGACACGCGGAGACTCAGGTCTCGACGGGAAAAGTCCGAGCGGGTTCCCTGACTCAACGACGAGTGTCTGGTCGTCTGTCAGGTTCTCGAGGTATTTCTTTATAAGTCTGTACTGGAGCCAGTTCTGGCATACGGAACCCGTTTCGCCGTAAGTAACGAGCTCGTATGGGTAAAGGCCGACCTCGAAGTCGAGGTTGTTGTCGATCATTACCTGGAACGCCTTGCCGGCAAGGCATTTGCCCTTGTACTCGTTTATAGGCTTTCCGTAGATACGGC
>JBJETC010000138.1:0-2596 GCA_051883115.1 Anaerovoracaceae bacterium | reverse complement strand
CACAGGTAGAGAAGCAGCACGAGGAGAGATACAGAAAACTTGCTGAGAACGTTAAGAACGGCAAGGTATTCGCAAAGGACGAAGAAGTAGTATGGCAGTGCAGGAACTGCGGATTCCAGGTAGTAGCTAAGGAAGCTCCGAAGGTATGCCCGGTTTGCAAGCACCCGCAGTCATTCTTCCAGGTAAAGCCTGAGAACTACTGATCCTGAAAAGGCAGGCCGCATGGTCTGTCAGATAAAATGAGGCCGTAAAGCGTCCGGGAGACAGGACAGCTCTGCAGCAGATATAACAGCAAGAAAAAAGGAGATGCCGCGGCACCTCCTTTTTTCGCGTTTGATATAGCAAGTGGCGAACGGATTGTGTATAATAGATGATGTTTTTATGAACCTTTTATACAGGAGCTGGAAAATGGAAAAATTTTTTAAGTTAAAGGAGCATGGCACAGATGTCAGGACAGAGATCTCGTCTGGCGTCACCACGTTCCTGGCAATGGTATATATCCTTGCCGTCAACCCGTCGATCCTTTCAGCGTCAGGCATGGACAGCGCTTCGGTCTTCACTGCCACAGCGATCTCCGCAGCAGTAGCGACTCTGTGCATGGCATTCCTCGCTAACTACCCTGTAGCCCTCGCGTCAGGCATGGGCCTCAACGCGTACTTCGCCTACACCGTAGTTCCGAACATCGTCAAGCAGGGCATACCTCAGGGACAGGCCTGGAGGATCGCCCTCACAGCCGTATTCGTAGAAGGTGTCATTTTCATCCTTCTCTCGTTCACGAGCTTCAGGGAAAAACTCGTAAACGAGATCCCTGAGAACCTCAAGCACGCTATCACAGCCGGCATCGGCCTCTTCATCGCCGTTATCGGACTTAAGAACGCGGGCATCGTCGCTGACAGCGAATCAACGCTCATCACGTTCGGATCGCTCAGATCGCCGCAGGTAGCGCTCGCACTCGTAGGCATCATCATCGTAGCTATCCTTTATCACTACAACGTAAGGGGCTACATCCTCATCGGCATCCTCGCCACATGGGTGCTCGGCATGATCGCTCAGGTCACAGGCTGGTACAAGGTCGACGCAGCGGCAGGCGTTTACTCGCTCTTCCCTTCGTTCGACATCAAGAGCTTCATCCCTGTAGACCACAACATGTTCAAGCTCGACTTCGGATACGTGAAGAACAACTTCCTCGACTTCTGCGTCGTAACGTTCTCGTTCCTGTTCGTTGATATCTTCGACACGGTCGGGACACTCATCGGCGTGGCTCAGAGAGGAAACCTCCTGGACGAGAACGGCAGGCTCCCGCAGGCAAAGCAGGCGCTGCTCGCAGACGCGATAGGTACTGTGTTCGGTGCTCTCATGGGAACATCGACAGTAACGAGTTTCGTAGAGTCGACAGCCGGCGTTGCTAACGGAGGAAGGACAGGCCTTACATCATTCACAACGGCTATACTTTTCCTCGTAGCACTCTTCTTCTCGCCGATATTCCTGGCGATACCGAGCTTCGCTACAACACCTGCTCTCGTATGGGTAGGACTGCTCATGCTCCAGTCTATCAAGAGCATCGACCTTGAAGGAAAAGACATCGCCGATATGGTCGGCGGATTCATGGCAGTTATAATGATGCCTTTCACATCTTCCATCGCGAACGGCATCATGTGGGGCATGCTCTCATGGGTCATCCTCAAAGTCTGCACAAAGAAGGCAAAGGACGTTTCCCCGATCATGTGGATCGTATTCGTTCTCTTCGCTCTCTACGCGATAAAGCTCATCGTCGCTCCGACGATCTAAGCGTGATAACGGATGAAGGCGGGGCCGCCGGATCCGCAGAAAGCATAGGAAAAGCGATAAAGAAAAAATGTGATTCGATATCGGCAATCAGGAGATCTGAAGTTCAGATCTCCTTTTTTTATTGCAGCAAAGCAGTGCAGTCTTTCCCGAAAAATTAACAAAAGGCTGTACCCGGCTCTGCGAGCAGGGCAGGGCTGTCGGGAAGGGTAAAAAAGAAACGCACGGGCGCGTGTGCGAGAGTCGAAGCCTGTGTATGAGTCCCCCCGAACGCTTTCATTTTTCAGAATCGAAAAAAATACATACTTTTTTTCCAAATCTCTTGAAAAATTTTTCGCGATAACATATACTAATAAAGCTTGCGTAAAGCAAAGAGGCAGAAGGTTGCTGAGCTATCAGGTTTTTCTGCTGAGAATTGTCTCTGCCAGACAGAGGCGAAGGGACGCAGGCTGTTTCTTTTGTGCTCTTGATTTTAGGAAACGCACGGAGGCGTGTGCGTGGCAAGCGAAAGACGCACACTGCTTTTCAGAAACGGCCGTTCCTGTACAAGAATAGCGAAAACAGTACAGAATTGGAGGAAACTAATGAGCGAATTACAAAAAATCAGGATCAGGCTCAAAGCTTATGATCACGCTCTGCTCGACCAGAGTGCAGCAAAACTCGTAGACGCTGCCAAGAGAACAGGCGCAGACGTATCGGGACCTATTCCTCTTCCTACAGAAAAGGAAGTCGTAACGATCCTTCGTGCTGTCCACAAATACAAGGACAGCAGAGAGCAGTTCGAACAGAGAACCCACAAGAGACTGATCGT
>JBJETC010000137.1:0-2596 GCA_051883115.1 Anaerovoracaceae bacterium | reverse complement strand
AATCTGAAGAATAAAAAATAGAGCTGACTTTAGTCAGCTCCGCGAAGGATGCCGGACAAACGCCGGCATCTTTTTTCTTTTGTCATTTCCCGCTCAGTATGTTCTTTATATTTTTCACGACATCCTCAGCGTTCTTATCTTTCAGGGCTTTGCTCAGCTTGCCCGAATATTTCTCTATCCTCTTCCCGTACGACTTCGCGAGGTAATCGGCACGCGACACCTTGTCCTTGTCTATCTCGCCGCGCATGTCTTTTTCTATGAAGTCGACGCAGATGCTTCCCGCAGTGTACGTGACAGACGACGCGACTATGGCGTTCAGTGCCGATCCCGCGGCGTTGAGGCCCGGGACGACGCAAAGCGCCTTGTAAAGCGTGCGCCCGGCTATCGTCGTTCCGCCGAGATCAAGGATCGTGTTCACGACATCGCGCGAATCCGAATCTTTCTCAGTACCGTAGACGCGTTCCACAGCCCACAGCATCCCGCTCTGGAGCGGCATGAGGAGCGCGCTGTCAGAGACCTTCACAGGCACAGCGCCTATGACGCCTGCCGAAGCCGTAGCAGTCCAGACGATACCCATCGCCATGCTGCGTTTCAGCTTCATGCGCATCTCGTTCATGTTCTCTTCGCCGAGCTTCTGAGCGTCAGGTATGAGCTCGTTTGTTTTTTCTATGAGAGCCTCGAGACCGCGCGGCGCGGCGATCACATTTTCGTCTATATACGCTTCCTTCGCCACGACAGGCATGATGCACTTCACGTTCAGCTGATCCGCCATGTCCGACCTCTCGAGCGTGTCAAGGAACATCGCCTCGTTAGCCTCATCGTCGCCGTAAAAATACGACTGCGTCATCACGACGATTATAGGTATCTGCGGCCACCTCCTCGATATCTGCCAGAGCTGCTCTATGTCGGCCTCCGTGAGCCTGCGGCTCTGACCGCTTATGCAGAACCAGATCACATGTATTATGTTGTCCTGAGATCCGCTTTTCCCGGCCTGCCCGGCTTCCTGCGAGCCTGCGCCTTCATTTTCACCGCCCGACTGTCCTCCGAACTTCGGTATCTTTATACTTGCGATGTACTTCCTGATCTCTCTCTGCATCCGGCCCCTGTCGCCTGTCCATATATCAAGACCTGTCCGAAGCCTGCTTCCGTCATTTTTCTGTCCATAATGCTCTATCCCCGGTGTGTCTATAAGGCGGAACGGTATGTCATCATCTTCATACACTGTGATATCATGCGTCACAGTATCACCGTAGCCTGTCGGCGCCGCTTCGCGCCCAAGCACGGCGTTTATAAGCGTACTCTTCCCCACACCGGTGTCGCCCATGACCAGCACATTGATCCTTTCCATGTGATATGCTCCTTTCATGTTCGTACCGGTAATCACTAACCCTAATATACTACATATCGAACTATTTCGATTGAAAAAATATAATAAAGTGCAGAATTTAATACTTTTTAATTTTTGTCAGTTTATTCCCAACGCGACCCATGTATGATAAAATTTTTTCGGAAAAATTTTTTCAGGAAGGAATTATTACGTATGAACAGTTATAAACCAGCAAAATCAACTGCCTCGCAGATCACAATGAGTGCAGCGCTTCTCGCGATATGCATCGTGATCCAGTTCTTCAAGAACACGAGCGTATTCATCTCAGGACCGGTGATAAACGCCTGCCTCATAATTGCGGCACTTTCAGTCGGTCTCGCATGGGGACTCATCCTTTCATGCATCACGCCTGTAACGGCGTTCCTCATCACAGGAGCCCCGATCATGAAGATCGTGCCGGGCATCATCCCTCTAATTATGATAGGAAACGCCATACTCGTCGTATGCGTATGGCTCTTTGCATGCCGCGGCCAGGAAGAGATAAGCACGAAGCGCCTCATCATCGGCGAAGCTCTCGGGTCAGTCCTGAAGACAGTCTTCATGGCTCTGACGATCTCCTACGGTGTGCTCGCGACAGTAAAGCTTCCGGCACAGCTCCAGCCTATGCTCCCGAAGCTGCAGGCTACATACTCTACAGTCCAGCTCATATGCGCGGTCATCGGAAGCGTCATCGCACTCCTCATCTGGAGACCGCTTGAAAAATCGATAAAAAATCACAATAAATAGTCAAAACAAGGCCGCCGCTTTCCCGGCGGTCTTTATCATCTGCGTCTTTTCACTGCAAGAGAGGTGCTGTTATGATCACAAACGATGTAGAAATAGTTTCCCTGAAACACAGGATCATGGAAGAAGTCTGCAGGCTCGCGTGGAACGATGATCTCACAGACGAGTCGCTCGAGAAGATCCCGTATGAGATATCCCCGGGACCTAAGCCTGAATGGCGATGCTGCGTCTACAAGGAGCGCGAGGTCGTGAGACACAGGATAAGGCTTTCGCTCGCGAAGAACCTCATAGAAAGCGGCGACACGAAAAATGTGGTCCAGGTCATAAAGCCTGCCTGCGACCAGTGCCCTATCTCAGCTTACTCTGTCACGGACAACTGCCGTTTCTGCATGGGAAAAGCCTGCCTCGAATCATGCAAGTTCGGCGCTATGCGTCTCGGGACGATAAAAATGCACATAGAAGCGACAAAGTGCAAGGAGTGCGGCA
>JBJETC010000136.1:0-2674 GCA_051883115.1 Anaerovoracaceae bacterium | reverse complement strand
TTTCTACAGATATAAAAACAATGCCTTATCCGGGATTTCCGACGGATATCCAGTCCCCGTTCATGGCTTTCCTCACGACCGTAAAAGGGCCGAGCACAGTCATCGAGACCGTCTTTGAGAACCGCTTCATGCACGTGGCCGAGCTCAACAGAATGGGTGCGAACATAACCACAGAGGGCAATAAGGCCATGATAAAAGGCGGCTGCAGGCTCGAGGGCGCGCAGGTCATCGCTACTGACCTCAGGGCCGGTGCAGCAATGGTCCTCGCAGGCCTCGTGGCAGAGGGGACGACTGAGATCTCAGAGATATATCATATCGAAAGGGGATATGAGAAATTCGTTGAAAAATTCAGGGCTTTGGGCGCGAACATTATGAAAGTTGACAACTGATCATGGAGGTAGCTGATGCCTGACATTAAATTCCTCGAGCTGCTGTCAAAGGATTACCCGAACATCCAGGCAGCTTCGGCCGAGATCATTAACCTGAACGCTATTCTCGCCCTTCCAAAGGGCACGGAATATTTCCTGAGCGATCTGCACGGGGAGCATGAGGCGTTCATACACATGCTCAAGAGCGCGTCAGGAACTATCAAGAGCAAGATCGACGAGCATTACAGCGGCATACTGAGCGAGCAGGACAGGGACGACCTTGCTGCTTTGATTTACAACGCTGATGCCGAGATAAAGCGCAGAAAAAAGTCCGAGGCTGATTTTGACAAATGGTGCGCGACTGTTATTTACAGGATGATAAAGATCTGCCAGTCAGTTTCGACAAAATACACCAGGTCAAAGATAAGACGCCGTATGCCTAAGTACCTCGACTACGCGATGGACGAACTGCTCCACGCAGACGACGAGGCGAACAGGGCCCATTACTACGACGCCATCATTTCATCCATCATCCAGTGCGGGATCGCTGAGACTTTCATCAAGGAACTCGCAGACCTCATCAGCACACTGGCTGTGGACCAGCTCCACATCATAGGCGATGTCTTTGACAGAGGAGCTCACCCGGACGACATCCTCGATTTTCTCATGGATTACCACGACGTTGATTTCCAGTGGGGCAACCACGACGTCCTGTGGATGGGAGCCGCGTGCGGCAACTGGCCGTGCATCGCGAACATCGTGAGGAACAACGTCGGCTACAACAACTTCGACATGATGGAGATCGGATACGGCATCAACCTTCGTCCGCTCGCCACTTTTGCCGAGGAGACATACGCTGACGACGACTGCGAGGCTTTCATGCCGCATCTGCTCGACATGAACAAGTACGACCAGGTGAAAAAGGAACTCGCGGCGAAGATGCACAAGGCTATCGCGGTCATCCAGTTCAAGGTGGAGGGCCAGGCGATCATGAACCATCCTGAGTATGAAATGGACAAGAGGCTCATACTCGACAAGATAGACTTCGACAGGGGGACGGTCATGATCGAGGGCAGAGAGTACGCTCTCAAGGACACGAACCTCCCGACGATCGACAGGAACGATCCGTACAAGCTCACGAAAGACGAGCTTTTCGTGATGGAGTCTCTGGAGGCTTCGATCATGAACTCGGAGAAGCTGCAGAAGCACATCAGGTACCTCTACAGCCACGGCGCGATGTACAAGACGATAAACGGGAACCTTCTCTATCACGGCTGCCTGCCGATGAACGAGGACGGGAGCTTCATGGGCATGGATATCGCCGGCCGCCATTACGAGGGCAAGGCGATGATGGATGTCCTGGACGAGGAGCTGAGGAACGTATATTTTTCACCGTCAAAATGCAGGCTCTCGGGCAACAGGGGCGACATCATGTGGTACCTGTGGGAAGGCGCGAAATCGCCGCTTTTCGGCAAGGATAAAATGACGACGTTCGAAAGGCTTTTTATCGCGGACAAATCGTCGCACAAGGAAAACACGAACGCGTATTACACTGAGATCAACAAACGCTCGACGTGCGAGATGATCCTACGCGAGTTCGGTCTCGACCCTTCGCGCGGCAAGATCCTGAACGGCCACGTGCCTGTAAAGCTGAAGGACGGCGAGAGCCCGATCAAGGGCGAGGGCCTTCTTTACATGATCGACGGCGGTATCGCGAAGGCTTATCAGAAGAAGACGGGTATCGCCGGTTACACGTTCATCTTCAACTCGCGTTTCATGGCGCTTGCTGAGCACAAGCCTTACAGCCCGCTCCAGCCGGACGGCACGCAGGAGTTCCACTCGCCGGAGATGAAGATCGTTCAAAACCTGTCTGAGAGGATGCTCATCGTAGACACTGACAAGGGTAAGGAAATAAACGATTCGATCGATGATCTGACCGCCCTTGTCCAGGCTTACAAAGAGGGTATCATCAAAGAGAAGTACTGATAAAACGTTGGAATATCAATGCTTACGTATGCCGCCCCGAGTACATATCGAATAATTACGATGTGTACCGGCGGCATACAGAGGCATTTTTCCTGAGGATCACCGCCGCGTATCTGCAGCCATGCGCCCCCATCTGCAGGAACAAAATCGCGTTGACAATCCAGCTGACGAAGATTATAATTAATAAATGTTGCGAATCGATACAGGTCCGCATCGGACAAAATACGACATGCGCCACTAGCTCAATTGGATAGAGTGCCTGACTACGAATCAGTAGGTTGGGGGTTCGAGTCCCCCGTGACGCATAATAAAAAAGCAGT
>JBJETC010000135.1:0-15216 GCA_051883115.1 Anaerovoracaceae bacterium | reverse complement strand
CAGGAGCCTGGAAATACTTCTTTAATTTCTGAGCGCTATCCTGATACTCGTTGAACTTTTTCTCTATCTTCGCTGAATCCATCTTCTTCAGGTCTTTTCCGTCATATACGGTCTTGTACCTGATCATCGTCGCTGAATCGAGGACCTCGCCGTTATCGTCTATGTCGAGCTGGAGGATAGTGTTATCGTCGATATGGAACTTATACCTTTCGACAAAGCTGATCTTCTTCGATGTGTATGTGAGGTCGTCTGTCGTTTTGCCCTCGTACGCGTCAGTCACGTCCTCCACGACCTGGGCTCTGAGCTTCTTAGTAGCCTTTTTCTGCTCGATGCCCTTGTTGTTGAAAGCGACGCCTTCCATTATGAGCAGGATGATCGAGATCACGATCACGAGCTTTGTAGCGATAAAAGGCACTTTGAGATGATAGAAGTTTATCAGGAACCTTTCCTGCTGGCCGTCCTTCTTAAGCAGAGTAGGGGGCTTGATCCCTTTTTCCTCAAGCATGCCGAACGCTTTCTCGAGCATCCTCTTTCTGTCTATGTAAAGCGCTGCGATGATGATCCAGCACACGGCTATGAGCCCCAGATAGATGAAGCATCCGTAAAGCACTGTCGGCCTGTAGATGTGGGTGACTGCCCAGGTGTAGATATCGCCGAGGATATACTTATCGTAGAACATGTTGATGATGCCGATCATCAGCATGCTTCCCATAGGTAGGATGAGGAAGCCGTAGAAAAGGTCGATCATGAGGCGTCTCACGAACGCCACGATCTTAAGACGTTTCCTGACCTTCGGATCAAGCATGTCAGGCGTGCCGATGTACATCTCCGGCGACTCCTTGACAGCGTTCCTGCGCTCCTCCGCGATCCTGCGGTTCATCCTTTCCTGCGCTTCCTTCTCACGGCGCCTGTCATCGCCCAGAAGCTTTTCTTTTTTCTCTTTTATTGCCATAGTATTCTCCCCCGAAGGAGAGCTCCTTCCTGAAAAATGATCCGCGGCATGCCGCGCGGGCCGCCCGGACCGTTAACAGGTTTCATTTTACCGCACTTCACGGTCTATGTCACGTTTTACCGTATATTTCCACGAAACATGAAGAAAATATCACAAAACAGCGTTTTTTCGCGAAAAAAGTGCCTGTCACGTGTATATTTTCCGGAATAACCGCCTGATCCCGGCAGCCGCTGCCCGTCCTTGAAAAAACACGTGTAATCTGGTAAAATATTCAAAGTAATCGTAATTTGACAATTCATTATACGCAAGCAATTTCAATGGAAAGGCCATTTTTATATGAGGATAAGAAAAAACACCGTCGTACTGGATAACATGAATGCTCAGGAGATCGCCATCATCTCAGCCGTGTCTGACGCGCTGGCGCACCCGGTCCGCCTCGAGCTTCTGAGATACATCATGCAGAAAAATAAAAAGATGGAGCTCGTCTGCACCAAGGATCTCGTCGAACATTTTGACTACGCACAGGCGACCATATCCCAGCACATGAAAAACCTCACGACGTCCGGCCTCGTCGAAACAAAGAAAAACCAGAAGTTCACGTATTTCTTCGTGAATCTCGGCATGCTGACGAGGTACGCCGATCTCGTGAAAAAGTTCGCCATCGTGTAGCGGCGCGCCCGGCCTGACATGGGACCCGGGCAAAACAGAAAAAGCAATTTTCAGAAAAAAAGAGAAAATAAACAGACCCGGACAGGAAAATGACATTCGTCACATCCCGCCCGGGTCTTTTTTAGGATTTTCATCGCATCCGCGCAGCAGTCATCGCATTTTGGCGATACTTGAACCCGCTGCGGATGCTTTTATTCAAGCTTTTAGCCTTTATTTATCTCCAACTCCCGCGTCGGCCTCCGTGTGCCACGAAGCAGCCTCCGTGAACACCAGGAATGTATCTTTTATCTCAACAAAACCTCTGTGGATGTCGGCTATCCTGTACGCCCCGGAGCTCCCCGGCTCCTTGAATTTTATCTGGCCCTTGTCAGCGAGAAGGGTGTTGCACCAGACATGGCCCGGCAGGAATCCCTCCTGGCCGTCGAAAGCCGGCACGATGAGCGACTCTATCTCGCCCGAGTAAAGGAGCTTCTGCGGCGTCATTATCTCAAGATGTACAGTTTTCTTTTCGTTACTCATCTGTAAGATCTCCCGGAAAATCCGTCCGCTTATTCAGCCTTTTCGGCTTCATTCTTCTTGTTTGCCGCTTCGAATTTCGCTACGACATCCTCTATGCCGCCCGCGAACATGAACATGTCCTCAGGTATATCGTCATAGTCGCCGTCCAGGATCCCGCGGAATCCCTTTATCGTCTCTTCGATAGGCACGTATTTTCCTTCCATGCCCGTGAACTGTTCCGCTACAGCGAACGGCTGCGACAGGAACCTCTGGATCTTCCTTGCCCTTGCGACTGTGATCTTATCGTCCTCAGAGAGCTCATCCATACCGAGGATGGCGATGATATCCTGGAGTTCCTTGTACTTCTGGAGTACCTCCTGGACTCTTCTCGCGATCTCGTAATGTTCCTCGCCGATGACGTTAGGATCGAGGATCCTCGAAGATGAAGCGAGCGGGTCTACGGCAGGGTAGATTCCGAGCTCTGTGATGGATCTGTCGAGTACCGTCGTCGCGTCGAGGTGGGCGAACGTCGTTGCCGGGGCAGGGTCTGTCAGGTCATCGGCAGGTACGTAAACGGCCTGTACCGAAGTGATGGCTCCGTCCTTTGTCGAAGTGATCCTCTCCTGCAGCGAACCCATCTCGTTTGCCAGCGTAGGCTGATATCCCACGGCTGAAGGGATTCGTCCGAGCAGGGCGGATACTTCCGATCCGGCCTGTGTGAATCTGTAAATATTATCGATAAAAAGAAGTACGTCCTGTTTCAGTTCGTCACGGAAGTACTCGGCCATCGTGAGTCCCGTAAGGGCTACTCTCATTCTGGCTCCAGGCGGTTCGTTCATCTGCCCGAAGACCATGGCCGTGTTCTTGAGGACTCCCGACTGGGACATCTCTCCGTAGAGGTCGCTTCCTTCACGGCTCCTCTCGCCGACGCCCGTGAATACGGAAATACCGTTTTTACGTGTGGCGATGTTGTGGATAAGTTCCTGGATGAGGACCGTCTTGCCGACTCCGGCGCCTCCGAAAAGTCCGACTTTTCCGCCTCGTGTGTACGGTGCGAGAAGGTCGATGACCTTGATACCTGTCTCGAATATCTGCGCGTCTGTCGACTGATCCTCGAACTTAGGCGCCTGCCTGTGGATAGGCATGTATTTGTCAGCTTTTACCTCGCCTTTTTCATCGATAGGCTCGCCGAGGACGTTGAACATCCTGCCGAGGACGCCTCTTCCTACAGGCACCTCGATAGGGTTTCCCGTGTCAAAGGCATCCATGCCTCTTGCGAGGCCGTCTGTCGATGAAAGGGAAATACACCTTACTTCATCGTCTCCCTTGTGCTGGGCTACTTCCACGACGATGGTGGACTCCCTGTCCCCGCGTTTCACAGGGATATGGATGGCGTTGAGAAGCTCCGGGAGCTCGTCCGGGTGAAACTTGATATCTACAACAGGTCCGATAATCTCATGAATCCTTCCTTTATTCAATTATCTCAAACCTCCTAATCTTTCTGAAAAAAATCAGCTCCGGCTCATCAGGAGCGGCAGTCTTCCCGCTACTCCGTCTGCGATTCGGCGCCCGATACGACTTCTATGATCTCGTCTGTGATCCTCGACTGTCTCGCGCGGTTATACCTCACCTGGAGCGACTGGAGCATGTCGTTCGCGTTGTCGCTCGCTGACTCCATCGCCGATCTCCTGCACGCGTGCTCGCACGTCGCCGCCTCGATCGCCGCATTGTAAAGCCTGATATCGAAATACGTCGGGATGAGGTACTCGAGCACGGCATTCGTCGAAGGCCTGTAGTCTATAGGCTTCGACTCCTGTTTCGCCTTCTTGTTCTGCTTTACAGGGAGCATCCTCTCTGTCGTGACTTCCTGGCGGAGCGTGTTCACATAGTGGGTATATACGAGGATGACCTCGTCGAACTGGCCTTCAAGGTATCTCTTTATTACCCTTGACGCCAGGTCCTGAGCCTCCTCGAACTTTATATGGTCAGGCGGATCATCATGTGAGGCGATGATATTTCTCCCCATATGCTGGAATCTGTCTTTTCCCTTTGAGCCTATCGTAACTATCACCGACTCATGGTCCGACTCGCGCATGAGAGCCTCGGCGCGCCTTATGACGTCGCCGTTGTAGCTCCCGCAGAAACCGTTGCTTCCCGTGATGACGATGTAGCACGTCTTCTTTATCTTGCGGTTTCCTTCGATGAAATCATGAGGCATCCTGTACGCCTCGTTCATGATCTCTTCCATGGCCCCTGTGACCTGGTCCATGAACTTGCGGCTCTCAAGGAATCTGGCCTTGGCTTTTCTGAGCTTCGACGCCGAGACGAGCTTCATAGCGTTCGTTATGCGCTTGGTGCTGTTTATGCTCCTGATCTGGCGCTTGATGGACTCCATATGCTCAGCCATCGATAAAACCTACCTTCTTGAATTCCTCTATGCCCTGGATGAGCTGTTTCTCCGTCTCCTCGTCGAGATCCTCGGTCTTTGCTATAGTCTGGCCGACCTTCGGGAAATGGTCCTCCATGTACATGTAGAACTGCTGCTCGAACGAGTTGAGCGATTCAAGCTTTATATCATCCAGATAATTGTTGACCGCGGCGTACATGATCATGACCTGGTTCTCGAGCGAAAGCGGCTGATACTGCCTCTGCTTGAGGATCTCCATGAGCACACGTCCGTGATCGAGTCTCTGCTTAGTCTGCGGATCGATATCCGAGCCGAACTGCGAGAACGATTCGAGTTCTCTGTACTGGGAAAGTATGAGCTTCAGCTTGCTCGACACTTTCTTCATGGCCTTTGTCTGCGCCGCCGAACCTACTCGCGACACGGAGATGCCGACATTGATGGCAGGTCTCTGTCCGGCGAAGAACATGTCTGACTCGAGGAATATCTGTCCGTCTGTTATGGATATTACGTTAGTAGGGATGTACGCGGAGATATCTCCGGCTTGCGTCTCAATGATAGGGAGGGCCGTTATGGATCCTCCGCCGAGCTTGTCCGAAAGTTTCGCCGACCTCTCCAGGAGTCTGCTGTGGAGGTAAAAAACATCTCCCGGATAAGCCTCACGTCCAGGCGGTCTGCGGAGCAGGAGCGACATCGCTCTGTAAGCGACCGCGTGCTTCGAAAGATCGTCGTATATGATGAGGACGTCTCTTCCCTGATACATGAAGTATTCAGCTATCGCGCATCCGGCGTACGGCGCTATGTACTGCATAGCAGGCACGGCTGATGCCGTTGCTGAAACGATCATGCTGTATCTCATCGCGCCTTTTTCCCTTAATGTCTGCATGAGCTGCGCTACGGTCGACTGCTTCTGGCCGATCGCCACGTAGATGCAGATGACGTCCTTGCCCTTCTGGTTCAGGATCGTGTCGAGCGCGATGGCTGTCTTACCTGTCTGCCTGTCTCCGATGATCAGCTCACGCTGTCCTCTTCCGATAGGGATCATGGAATCTATCGCCTTGATACCTGTCATCAGAGGCTCGCGTACCGACTGTCTCTGGAGTATTCCCGGGGCAGGGTACTCTATAGGCCTGTATTCGCTCGTGTTGATCGCGCCTTTTCCGTCGATAGGGCGGCCGAGGGCGTCGACGACTCTGCCTATCATCGTTTCGCCGACAGGGATACTTACGACTTTTCCCGTAGGCTTAACGATGTCTCCTTCTCCGATCTCTCTGTCCGATCCGAGGATAACGGCTCCGACGTTGTCCTCCTCAAGGTTCAGCGCCATGCCGTACACCTTGTTCGGGAACTCGAGCAGCTCGCCCGACATGCAGTGACCAAGACCATAGATCCTGGCGATACCGTCGCCGACCTGCATGACAGTCCCGAAGTCCGAGACTTCGATCTCGTCCTTGTAATTCCTGATCTGTTCTTTTATCAATCCACTTATTTCATCGGGTTTCAAATTCATAAACTATCTCACTCCCTAGAATGATCTGATTTCGTCCGCCATTTTCTCGAGGTTCGACTGAAGGCTGGCGTCTATGATCTTGCCGTCAACAAGTATCTTCACTCCGCCTATGAGGTCGCGGTCCACCATGTTGTAGAGGCTGACCTTCTTGCCGAGCATTTTGCCGATCTCGCGCTCAAAACTGTTCTTGTCGTGCGTGTTCAGCCTTATTGCCGAGTAGATCACTCCGGCGCAGACCTTGTCTTTCTGGTCCACGATCTGGCTGTACTGGCTGACTATCTGGTCGTAAAGGGAAAAACGCCCCTTGTCGATCAGGATGTCTATCAGCGATACTATCTCCTTGTACGTCGATTTCCCGAGGACATTTTTCACCATCTCTTTTTTCTTGATATTAGAGATGCCCGGGTTCTCAAGGATCCTGGTGAACGTCTTCGAGCGCTCGAAAATGTGCTGGATAGTTATCATGTCGGCCTTGATCTCTTCGACCCTGCCCATCTCGTCAGCGACATCGTACATGGCGCGGGCGTAGACCATAGCTATTCCTAGTTCCATTCTCCTTTTTCACCTTCCTTGATCACTTCGTCGATGATTTCGGCCTGGTCCTCAGGTGAAAGCTCTTTCTGCATGATCCTTCCGGCCGCTCTCACAGCGAGATCTCCGACCTCGTCTGAAAGTTTCTTCCTTGCGTCGAACTTCTCACGCTCTATTTCTTTTCTCGCGTTTTCCAGAGTCTTTGCCGCCTCGGCGTCAGCGTCGGCAATGATGCCTTCAGCCTGCTCACGCGCCTCGATCCTGGCTTTCTTCACGATCTCGCGGCCCTCAGCTTCTGCGCTGTCAAGCTTCTCTCTGTATTCCTTCAGCTTCTTCTGGGCTTCTTCCTCTTTATCTTCCGCGTCTTCTATCTGCGTCCTGACTTCTTCCTCGCGGTCGACCATCATCTTGTGAACCTTCTCGAAGAAGAAATGTCTGAGGATGAAGAAGAGCACGACAAAAGTTATCACTGAGAAAAGCAAGTTCCAATTCAGCTGGAACAGCGGCTGTACAGTTTCCATCGATTCTTCACCTTCCTACTGTCTTGCTCTGTTATTTCTGCCTTTCGTCCGTCATTTATCCTATCTTGCTGACGAGCATGATGGCGATTACGAATGCAAGTACGAGGGCAGTCTCCATGATGGCCATCGCGATGATCATCGTTCCGCTGATCCTGCTCGCGCTCTCAGGCTGTCTTGCCATTCCGTTCATTGCTCCGTTAGCGAGGAATCCCTGTCCAAGCGCTACGCCTACAGCAGCGAGTCCCATGCAGATACCTGCTCCGATTGCTATAAGTCCCATTTTTCTACCTCCAATGATTCTTTACGGTTTGTTGATTTCGGGTTATATAAAAACTTCCTGTAAAAAAGTAAATTACTTATTTATCAGCTTTATCAGCGCTTCCCGCGCTCTCATCCGCGCCGCCGGCGCCTTGCCCCGCGGCTTCCTTTACCTCCGCGGCGTTTCCGGCTGCTTCGTCTCCGGCGCCGGGTCCTGTGTCTGTCTTATCTTTGACCTCGCTTATATCGCCGGCCTTCGTGCGGACAGCCTCTGTCTCGGCTTCGCCTTTTTTCTCAAGGGCTTCCTCGGTCTTCGCGGCTTCGGCCCTCGCCTTGTTGGATTCTGCGAGATCCTTAGCGTGCTTGTCCCTGATCTCGCTTATTTCCTTTATCTCCTGTACTCTGGCGTTATCGTTCTGCTCTTCCTGCAGGCGTTCGCCCTTTGTCTCGCGCTTCCTCTTTCTCTCGAGCTTCTTTTTTCTCTTTTTCTCCATGATCTCAAGCTTCTGCTGAGACGGTCCGGCCATGCCTTCGCCGAGGTCTACGGCCGTGAGGATCGTGAAGATGTAGCCCTGGATCACAGGCTCGAATATATCGAAGAAAAGGTTGAGCGGGATGACCGTTATGCACCTCAGGAAAGGTACAGGAGCGATCTTGAGGCTCAGCTTTGTCATGAGCGACATCCACATGTCGACTACGATCATGCCTCCGAAGATATTCCCGAAGAGTCGCAGCGCGAGCGTCACCGGGAGGGTGAGGTCGTTGATGATCTTCATCGGGAGCATCATAGGGTACGGGTCGCACATCTCTTCCATACGCTTCTTGAAGCCCAGCTTCTTGACGGAGCTTACCTGTATCGTAACGTATGATACGAGCGCGAGGCCTGCCGTTATGTTGATATCAGCCGTTATCGGCCTGAGTCCGAGCAGTCCCGTGGAGTTTATCGCTATGAGGAAGATTATCAGCGTCCCGAGGTACGGGGCGAAGACCTCCGCGTTTTCTTTCCCCAGTTTGTCTTCGGCAAAACTGTACACCCAGCCGACGAGTTTCTCGGCGAGCACCTGTTTGCCGTGCGGCACTTTTTTCAGGCCGTGCCCCAGCCATATGCCAACTGCGCTCAGTATGACGGCCACGATTATCGCAAGGAGTGTCGTCTCCGTGACGAAAACCTTGCCGCCCGCGAAGGACAGTATGATTCGCGGCCCCAGCTGATCCAGATCAACCATTATTCTGAGCCTCCTTTATTAGAATTGATATGACGCCCGGTGTGACTCCGAA
Source organism: Anaerovoracaceae bacterium (assembly GCA_051883115.1). GTDB lineage: Bacteria > Bacillota > Clostridia > Peptostreptococcales > Anaerovoracaceae > Aminicella. The sequence goes on along the minus strand of JBJETC010000135.1, from coordinate 6,595 downwards.
GATACCCGCGGCGAATCCGAAGAGTGCCGTCTTTCCGATGAAAAAGCTTATAACGGCAAGCACTCCGTAAAGCAAAAGTCTTCCGGCGTAGATCAGAGCGGCCCTGCCGCTGTGACTGTCTTTCATGAAGTGATCGACGAACACGCCGAGGAGCTCGAAGTTTATGTTCAGCGCCGCTGTCGCGATGGCCAGGCCTGCGATGAAGCGCGCTTTCTCAGCTCCTGATTTAATTAAAAATAAGGATACTACAGCGCATACTACAGCGTACACCGCACTACTTACCAGCATCCTTTTTCTCATCTTTTTGATTTCGTTCATTATTATCAAATGTCTATTATAGCACCCGAAATGCTATTTTAAAGACTTTTCAACCCCTTAAATGTGACGATTTTATGTTTTTTACCCCGTATAATATTGAGAATTATCAGAAAATTCACTTTTACTTATGATACGGTTCATGATGTATTATTTTAAAGCATCTATAGACCTGTTCCAGCAGGATCACCCTCATCATCTGGTGCGGAAAAGTGAGGTCCGAGAACGAGAGCTTCATGTCGGCCCTGCTGCTGACTTCCGGTGAAAGCCCGAGGCTCCCGCCGATGACGAAGTCTATCGTGCTGACGCCGCCTACCTGAAGATCCCCGATCTTCTCCGCGAATCCGGGGGATGTCAGTTTTTTCCCTTTTATCTCGAGGGTGATGACATGATCCTGCGGCTTTATCCGGCTGAGGATCTCCTTGCCTTCCTCTTCCTTCACTTTTTCCTCATCGGCTTCGCCGGCGTTCGCGGGAAGCCTCGACTCCTTAAGTTCCATGATCTCGGGGTCGCAGTACGCGCCGAGCCTCTTCATGTACTCGGCCACAGCGTCGCGCCAGTATTTTTCCTTGAGTTTTCCTATGCAGATGATGTTTATCTTCATTTGATCCTATCGCGATCTCGTAAATTTTTATCTTTATATAAAAAGCAAACTTCTTCCCGCTGTCAGACTTCTTCTACCTCGCTCAGCACGTCCTTCGGCGCCACGTCTATCTTGAGACCAGAGCCGTTCACATAGCCGCATTCGAAAAGGATGTTCGTCACGGTGCTGAGTGCCGTCTGGGGTGTGTTGTTCGTAGAGCTTAAGTGTGCCAGCATGACATCGAGCCCGCTCCCGCAGCTGTTTTCACGCTGCTTCATCATCTTCGCGATGAGTTTCGCCGCGGTGTCATTCGAGAGGTGGCCGTATCGCCCGGCGATCCTCTGCTTCAGGTCATACGGGTAAGGTCCCATCCTCAGCATGTCGAGCTCGTGGTTCGCCTCGAGCACGATGGCGTTCGAATCCTCTACCGCGCTGTATATCGACCTGGTCACGATGCCTGTATCTGTCAGGATCGAGAGCTTCCTGTCCCCGCAGATGAAGCTGTATCCGAGCGGCTCGGCCGCGTCGTGCGAAAGGGTAAAAGGATCGACTTCTATATCGCCGACCGTGAAACTCTCTCCGCTTTTCACCCTTACGAACTTATCGTCAGCGACCCTGTCACTGACAGCCCTGTAAGTGCCTTCCGACATGTAGACACCGGCGTTCACCGACTTGCGCGCGAGCATCCTGATGCTCTTCACGTGATCCGTGTGCTCGTGAGTCACGACTATAGCGTCTATGTCCCCGAAGTCCATGCCGAAATTCTCGAGCCCGGCCTTGATATTTTTCCCCGCGATGCCTACGTCGCAGAGTATTTTCGTCTTTCCCGATGATATCAGGTAGCTGTTGCCGGAACTGCTGCTTGACAGAGAACAGAATTTCAAGAATTACACCCCTTGCTTTTCAGAAATATACATTCGATAAGGTAAAAACATTTTATCGACGTAATAAATAATTATAGCACCAGCTCGCGGAAAAATCACGTCTGATCGTGTATTTCTCCCGTGTCCGGCGGACTTGTTGCCTGAAAAGCGATATTCAAATATACTATGTATATAACTCTTGAAAAAACTATCTATGTAACAAAACGGAAAAAAATATGAAAAAATCACTCAGGATATATACGGACGGAGCATGCTCCGGCAATCAGAACAGCACGAACACAGGAGGGTGGGGCGCTATCCTCGAATACGGCGAGACTGTCAAGGAACTCCACGGCGGTGAAAAAAACACGACGAACAACCGCATGGAGCTGACCGCCGTGATCGAAGCCCTGAAATGCCTCAAATACGACGGTCTCAAGATGATAATCTCCACGGACAGCTCTTATGTCGCGAACTGTTTCCGCGACCGCTGGTATGTGAACTGGAAGAAAAACGGCTGGATGACGAAGTCGCGCAAGCCTGTTGATAACAAGGAACTCTGGCAGGAACTCATCGCTCTGGTTGAAAAGCACGACGTCACGTTCTACAGAGTGAAGGGCCACGTGAACCTCTCGGGCTCCGAGGCGTCGCTGAAGAAAGTCTTTGACAAGTTCCGCGAGTGGAACGGCAGCGATATAACTTACGACGAGTTCACCCATTTCACCGAGATGAACAACAGGGCAGATGAGCTCGCGAACATCGGGATGGACGAGATCAGATAATTTTTCACGTGCGAGCACAGGCGTCCCTGAAAAAAATCTTAAATCGTAAAAAAATAAAGCATTGAAAACCTCGTTTTCAATGCTTTTTTATTCTTTGTTGAACTCATCCCGCAGCTTCTGTATCACGCGGCGCTCCGTCCTCGACACGGTCATCTGCGATATGCCGAGCGTTTTCGCTATGTCAGCCTGCGACCTCCCGAAAATGACTCTTTCCCGGAAAATGTACCTGTCATTCTCGGGCAGATCCTTGAGGACCTTATTAACGATCTCGTTTATCTCTACGCTGTCATATCCTTTTTCGTGGAATCCCGTGTATTTTTCAAGGAATGAGACCTGACCCTCCTCGCCCGACTCGTCGAACGTCTTGTTCAGCGACGAAGTCGAATATGCGTTGGAGCTGTCGAGCACCTCCACGATGTCTTCCTCGGAGAAGCCTGTGGCTTCGGCGAGCTGCTCCACGGTAGGATCTTTGTGGTTCTTCAGATAAAGCTCGTCGCGTGCTTCCTGCACCTTGCCGGACATCTCCTTGATGCGCCTCGACACCTTGAGGCTCCACTGCTTATCCCTGAAGTATTTTTTTATCTCGCCGAGTATCGTCGGCGTCGCGAAAGCGCTGAAAGTGAATCCTCTGTCGGGGTCGAACCTTTCCACCGCCTGCACGAGAGCCATCGCGCCCACCTGGTAAAGATCGTCGTACTCGACGCCTTTGCCGAGGTATTTCCTTATGAGGATATCCACCATGTAAAGATATTTTTCAACTATCTCGTTTCTTAATTCTATTGTAGGATGTTGTTTATATTGTATAAACAGGTCCTCTTTCGCCATTTTATGCTCTCTTTATCATGGTTATATATTTTCTGCCGTTGTCAGAATCGTCCATGACTCTGACTTCGTTCATGAGAGACTGTATGACATAAACGCCGAGATCGCCCTCCTCAGGGCACCGCCTGCATTTCATCCCCATTTTTTCCAGAGAATGTTCGTCACAATCATCTTTCACTGTTATTTCAAGATAACCTTTATCGACTGCACAGTCAACCTCATATTTTGTTGAGTAACCCGCGAAGCCGTGGCACGAAATGTGCCTGCACGCCTCGCTGACTGCCGTCTTGAGCTCCTCGATCTTCTCGACGTCAAACCCCGCATTGACTGCCAGTGCGCTGACTGCCAGCCTTACCATCTTTATGTATTCAGGTTTTCCCGGGATGAAAAACTGTACTTTATCCATATTCCTTTCTTACTCCCATTAACAAAATTTCAGATACTGCATATATACCCGTGAACCCCGGAAAATAACCAGCCGCGTTATTCTTTCAGGGCGTATATGATCCTGACTTTTCCCTTATGGACAAAAAGAACGGCAGGGGATAACCCTGCCGCTCATGGATAATGAGAATGATCTGTATTTTCCCGGTGAAAAAACTTCCCCGGGATCTTTTTCCAGTGGATCGCTTTTTACTGCGGATCCATCTTTATCTGCTCGCCGTCGTCAGAGCTGTCGTCATCATCATCGTCTCCGCTGCTTATGAGTTTCGCCATCGAAACGATCTTCGCGTTGTCGTCGACGTTCATGATCTTGACTCCCTGTGTCGCGCGCTTGAGGATCGAGACTTCATCGGCCTTCAGCCTGATGATGACTCCCTCAGACGTTATGAGCATGATCTCATCGTCATCGTTTACTACGAGAGCTCCCACGACTTTTCCTGTCTTGTCGAACTTTGACTTGTCGTAAGTCAGGATGCCCTTGCCGCCTCTCGACTGCTTCTTGTATTCACTTACAGGAGTACGCTTGCCGTATCCGTTCTCTGTAGCGACAAACAGCTGATCTCCCTTATGAACGAGAGACATCGAAACTACCTCGTCGTCGCCTTCGAGCGCTATGGCCCTTACTCCGCCTGCCATACGGCCCATAGGTCTTACGTCTTCCTCAGAGAACCTGATGCCCTTGCCGTTCTTCGTTACGACTATGACATCGTCGCTTCCTGATGTCTGCTTGATATCTATGAGCTTGTCGCCTTCCTTGAGCTTCATGGCGATGAGGCCGTTGGATCTCTTCGTGTCGAACTCAGAAAGCGCTGTCTTCTTGACTATGCCGTCCTTCGTGACTCCCATGAGGTACTTGTCGTCAGAGAACTCGCTGACAGGTATGACAGCTGAGATCCTCTCCTGCTGCGAGAGGTTGAGGAAGTTGATGACCGGGGTCCCTCTGGCAGTCCTCGAAGCCTCCGGTATCTCGAATGCCTTGAGTTTATGTGCCTTGCCGTCGCTCGTGAAGAACATGAGGTAGTTGTGGGTCGACGTCATAATGAGGTCTCTCACGAAGTCGTTCTCACGGGTATTTATGGCCTTTATCCCCTTGCCGCCTCTTCTCTGCGACTTGTATGTGTCTACAGGCACGCGCTTTATGTATCCGAGGTGGGTGAGGGTGACTGCTACTTCTTCCTCTTCTATGAGGTCTTCCGTCTCGATCTCGTCGACATCGCGGACGATCCTCGTTTTTCTCGGGTCTGCCCATTTGTCCTTTATCTCGAGGAGCTCATCCTTGATAACGCCCATGATGAGGTGCTCGTCAGCGAGCAGCGATTTGTAGTAGGCGATGCGCTCCATGAGTTCGCTGTATTCCTTCTCGATCTTTTCTCTTTCGAGTCCCTGGAGTCTTGCGAGCTTCATGTCAAGGATGGCCTGAGCCTGAACGTCATCGAGGCCGAATTTTTTCATCAGCTGTTCTTTGGCGTCGTTGTAAGACTGTCTGATCGTCTTTATGATCTCGTCGATATTGTCGAGCGCGATGCGCAGTCCTTCGAGTATGTGGGCCCTAGCCTCGGCTTTCGCGAGGTCGAATCTCGTTCTCCTCGTGATGACCTGCTTCTGGAACTTCAGGTACTCATCTATCATGTCGTAGAGAGTGAGGAGCTTTGGCTGTCCGTCGACGAGGGCGATCATGATGCAGCTGAAGTTCTGCTGCATGGCTGTGTGCTTGTAAAGCTGGTTCAGAGTGATCTGAGGGCTCGCGTCTCTCTTGAGCTCGATGACGATCCTCATTCCCTCACGGCTGGACTCATCTCTGATGTCGGAGATACCGTCTATCTTCTTGTCCCTTACGAGCTGAGCCATGTTTTCGATCATCCTGGCCTTGTTGACCTGGAACGGGATGTCCGTAACGACGATCTGGAACCTGCCGTTTTTCTTTTCCTCGATCGTGGCTGTGGCTCTGACTTTGATCTTGCCTGTTCCGGTCGTGTAGGCATCCCTTATGCCGGATTTCCCGAGGATCTGTGCTCCCGTTGGAAAATCAGGGCCTTTGACGTATTTCATCAGGTCATCGACCGTGCAGTTCTCGTTGTCTATCATCTCGACGCAGGCGTCTATGACTTCGCCGAGGTTGTGAGGAGGGATCGATGTCGCCATTCCGACGGCGATACCGTTCGATCCGTTAACGAGCAGGTTAGGGATCCTGCTCGGGAGCACTACAGGCTCTTTTTCCTCACCGTCGAAGTTCGGCATGAAATCAACGGTGTCTTTGTCTATGTCTCTCACCATCTGCAGCGAGAATGAACTCATCCTGGCCTCGGTGTAACGTGAAGCGGCAGCGCCGTCTCCGTCTATCGAACCGAAGTTTCCGTGGCCGTCGACGAGAGGGTATCTCATCGAGAAGTCCTGGGCCATATGAACCATGGCTTCGTAGATAGATGAGTCGCCGTGCGGATGGTATTTACCCATGACTTCGCCGACGATACGGGCGGATTTCTTGTACGGCTTGTCAGGCGTTACGCCGAGCTGTCCCATACCATAGAGGATACGGCGCTGTACAGGCTTCATTCCGTCCCTTACATCAGGAAGAGCACGTCCTACGATAACGCTCATGGCGTAATCGATATAGGAGTTCTTCATCTCATCATGGATCTCATGCTGGATGATCGTTCCCCCTTCTTCTTTTATAAGATTATCCAAAATTTCCTCCTGTCAAATCAGATATCGAGCGTTGCGTAACGCGCGTTCTCTTCTATGAATGCTTTTCTCGGCGGTACCTTGTCGCCCATGAGTGTCGTGAA
>JBJETC010000134.1:0-15225 GCA_051883115.1 Anaerovoracaceae bacterium | reverse complement strand
CGGTTCAGTGATCGGTGACGGATGGCTTGTTTTTATATAATCACCAGCAAACCAGAATCATGGAGGATCTATGGAATCAGAGAGATTAGCAGAACTTCTCTTCCCGGATGTGACAAAGACGCCGGAAGATTATGAAAAAATTTACCCGCCGCGCGAGCTGCCGGAAGGTGCTATGGTAACGAGGCTGGGACCGAGCCCGACAGGCTTCATACACCTCGGGAACCTTTACGGTGCCTTTGTTGACGAGCGTCTGGCACACCAGAGCGGAGGCAGATTTTTCCTGAGGATAGAGGACACCGACGACAAGAGATATGTCGAAGGCGCCGTTGACGTGATCATAAACTCGCTGAGGTTTTTCGGCATAAACTTTGACGAAGGCGCGACGATGGACGGCGATGTCGGCGATTACGGCCCGTACACGCAGAGCGAGAGAAAAGAGATATACCAGTGCTACGCGAAGAAGCTCGTCGCTGAGGGCAAGGCTTATCCATGCTTCATGACAGAAGAGGATATCGCCGAAGTCAGGGAGATGCAGGAGACTGCGAAGATGACACCGGGTATCTACCGCGAGTTCGCGAGATGCCGCGACTGGACGTATGAGCAGTACGTCAAGGCGCTCGGCGAGAGGAGACCTTATGTCATAAGGCTCAAGTCTGATGGCTACCCTCCTGAAATGTATGTCGAGGGGTCAAAAGATCCTTCAATAAGGAAGATCAGGGTAAAGGACGCTATCAGGGGGACGCTCGAGATGCCTGAGAATTTCCTCGATGTAGTGCTCCTCAAGACGAACGGCATCCCGACATATCATTTTGCCCATGTCGTAGATGACCACCTCATGAGGACTACACATGTCGTAAGGGGCGCTGAGTGGCTCTCATCGCTTCCTATCCACATCGAGCTCTTTGAAAAACTCGGCTGGGAACCGCCGGTCTACTGCTACACGGCTGAGCTCATGAAGCTCGACGAGAACGGGAACAGGAGAAAGCTCTCAAAGAGAGAAGATCCTGAGCTTTCGCTCGATTATTACAGGAACCAGGGCTACCATCCTGACGCCGTAAGGGAATATCTCCTTACCATACTCAATTCGAACTATGAGGAATGGAGGATGGCAAATCCTGACGCGCCTGTAGACGATTTCAAGTTCACTACGGAAAAAATGAGCAGCTCCGGCGCGCTCTTCGACCTGAACAAGCTGAACGACATAAGCAAGGACGTGCTCCTCAGGATCCCTGCTTCTGACATAGCTTCGTTCCTCAAGTCATGGTCTGACGAGTTCGCTCCTGAATACGCTCCGATGTTCAAGGACATGGATTACCTTGAAAAGATCCTCGACATAGGGAGGAACGACAGGAAACCGAGGAAGGATCTCGTTTACGCAAGGCAGATAGTTGATTTCATAAGCTATTTCTTCGACGGGTTCTTCAGGATCGAAGATGAGATGCCGGCAGAGGTGCCTCAGGAAGATATAAGGAAAATACTCGAATCGTACCTTTCGACGTACGATCACAGCGACGACCAGAGCCAGTGGTTCGAAAAGATCAGAGCGATCGCAGCAGAGCTCGGATATGCCGCGAAGCCAAAGGATTTCAAAAAGCATCCTGAGGATTACAAAGGCCATGTCGGCCATGTCAGCACGGTCATCAGGATCGCGCTCATGGGACGCGCTCAGTCGCCTGATGTCTGGACGATCCAGCAGATAATGGGCGAGGAAAAGACAAGAGCGAGGATACAGGGATATATAGATAAAAACTGCTAAATCGCTGATTTGCCGAAAAACATATAAAGCATCGAGGTCGGACAATGGACAGGAACGAAGGAGCCGGACAGGCAAAAGGACAGGATATAAGGACGGAAAAAGAAAAAATGCTCGCGGGCGAGCTCTATGACGCGGCACATGACCCGGAAACGGGCGGAGAGCATTATGTATATTACGATCTCTGCACTGAGCTCAACAGGACGGACCCGCGCGACGATGAAAAGCGCGCGGAGCTCCTTAAGAAGATCTGCGGCAGGATCGGCCCGGGCACTGTCGTCGAGAGCCCTTTCGTCGTGGACCTCGGATATGATCTCGACATAGGCAGAGACTGCTTCATAGGCGCCGGGACCGTGATGCTCGCGACAAACAGGATCACGATAGGAGACGGCGCTGTCATAGAAAGACACTGCAGCTTTTCATGCGCAGGACATCCTATAGATACTGAGAGGCGGGCTCTGGGCCTTGAATACGGCTATCCTATAACTATAGGGAAAAACGCTCACATAGGCATGGGGACGTGCATAGTACCGGGAGTCACGATAGGCGATAACGCCTACGTAGCCCCGGGAAGCGTCGTCGTTGATGACATCCCTGCCGGCTATTTTGCCGAAGGGGTGCCGTGCAGGCCGAAGCGCCTCATAAAAAAGCTCCCGAAAGACATGAATGTCGTTGCTGTAAGAGATGAGAGCGCCGATGAGACGGCTAAGGCTGAGGCAGAGAGCCGCGCCTTCGGGATACTTCGCATGATGCCGTCTGAAAGAGAAAAAAGACGTGAAGCCGTGTCCGGGATGCTTGCGGGACTTGGCGAAGGCTCATATATCGAGCCTTTTAACAGGCTGCTGCATGCGGAGAATATAAAGATCGGCGCCGGCGGTTTCATAAACTTTGACTGCTGTCTCGACGGCAGAGGCGGGATAGATATAGGCGATCACGTCCTCATCGCGCCGGGCTGCATGATCTCAACGAGCCACGCGCCCGAAGATCCTTCGCTCAGAGAGGCAGGGGCAGAGGTCACCGCGCCTGTTGCTATCGAAGACAGCGTCTGGCTCGGGGCAGGATGCCGCGTCCTCCCGGGCGTTACGATAGGCGAGGCTTCAGTTATAGCAGCAGGGAGCGTCGTTGCGCATGACATACCGAAAGGTGTCCTTGCAGCCGGTTATCCCTGCGAGCCTGTAAGGGAGCTCACCGAAAAGGACCGCGGGAGATACGAGCTTGCAGATGGCGTCATGACCGAGAGGGAAAAGGAATACTCGGGAAAGCTCTACGACGCCCTCATACCGGAGTTCTGTGAAGAGAGAATAGATTACTATTCAAAGTGCCGCGAATTCAACGACACGAAGCATTCCGACTTCGGGAAGAGAAAAGAGCTCATGTACGATATCCTCCCGAACGCGGGAAAGGACCTCGTAATTTTCAGCCCGTTCATCATAGACCAGGGATATAACTTTGAGTCAGGCGACGGCTGCTTCATAAACCATAACTGCATCATGCTCGCGAGCGCCCGCATAAGATTCGGGTCGCGCGTGAACGTCGCGCCGAACTGCATTTTCTCATGCGCAGGCCATCCTTTTGACAGAAAGCAGAGGGATGACGGCCTCGAGTACGCGCTTCCTATAACGATAGAGGACGACGTCTGGATAGGCGAGGGATGCAGGATACTCCCGGGCGTTACGGTCGGGAAAGGCTCAGTCATAGGAGCGGGAAGCGTCGTGGCGCACGATATACCGGCAGGCGTCGTTGCGGCAGGAGTGCCGTGCAGGCCGGTAAGAGAGATCACGGAAAAAGACAGGCAGGGATACATCGATTCCCCGCTTGATAAATAAACGATAGATATAAGGGAACGATTTACACATGGCATTCACACATTTACATGTACATACGGACTACAGCCTGCTCGACGGAGCGTGCCGCATCAAGGATGTCGTAGCAAGAGCAAAAGAGCTCGGCATGGACAGCCTTGCGATCACTGATCACGGCAACATGTTCGGCGCTGTAGACTTCTATAAGGAATGCAAGAAGCAGGGCATCCACCCTGTCATAGGCTGCGAGGTCTACATGGCGCCGAGGCGCATGGAGGACAAGGATCCGTCAAAGGATAGGAACTACAGCCACCTTATCCTGCTCGCTAAGACGGATAAGGGCTATCACAACCTGATAAAGATCGTTTCTCTCGGATACACGAAAGGGATGTACTACAAGCCGCGTATAGACAAGGACGTGCTGAGGGAATACCACGAGGATGTGATAGCTCTTTCGGCGTGCCTCGCGGGAAGGGTGCAGCATGCGCTCCTCAACGGCGATTACGACGCCGCGAAAAAAGAAGCGCTCGATATGTACGACATATTCGGCGATGATTTTTACCTCGAGATCCAGGATCAGGGGCTGAAAGAGGAGGCCATGATAAACCCGAGCCTCATCAGGCTCTCAAAGGAACTCGACATCCCTCTCGTCTGCACAAACGATGTGCATTACGTTCATCAGGAAGACGCGGAGGCGCATGACATACTCCTCTGCATCCAGACGGGCGCGACGGTGGATGAAGAAAACAGGATGCGCTTCAAGACGGATCAGTTCTATCTCAAGAGCGAAGAGGAGATGCGCGAGAGGTTCAGCGCCATACCGGACGCCGTCGACAGGACACACGAGATCGCGATGTCATGCAATGTCGAGTTCGAGTTCGGAAAGTACCATCTTCCTGAATTCAAGCCGCCGGAAGGATACACGAACAGGGATTACCTCCGCGAGCTTTGCTATAAGGGCCTCGAAGAGAGATACGATCCGGTGACTGACGACCTGAGATCGAGACTCGAGTACGAGCTGGGAGTCATAGAATCCATGGGGTATGTCGAATATTTCCTCATAGTCTGGGATTTCATAAATTATGCGAAAACACACGGAATAATGGTAGGTCCGGGCAGAGGATCGGCTGCGGGGAGCATCGTTTCCTACTGCCTGCACATAACAGAGCTCGACCCTGTAAAATACAACCTCATCTTCGAGAGGTTCCTCAATCCGGAACGTGTCAGCATGCCTGATATCGACGTCGATTTCTGCATAGAGCGCAGGGGCGAGGTCATAGATTACGTAAAGAGAAAATACGGAGAGAACAACGTTTCGCAGATCATAACTTTCGGGACGCTGAAGGCGAAAATGGTCGTGCGTGATGTCGGCCGCGTTCTGAACCTTAGCTACAGCGACGCGGACAAGATAGCAAAGGCCATACCTTTTGAGCTCGGGATGACGCTGAACAAAGCGCTCGAGATGAGCCCGGACTTAAAGAAAATGTATGACGAGGACGCCAGGGTCAAGAAGGTCATAGACATATCGATGAAACTCGAAGGCATGCCGCGTCACGCTTCGACACACGCTGCCGGAGTCGTTATCTCGCGCAAGCCTGTCGACGAGTACGTGCCGCTTTACATGTCAGACAAAGGCGTGGCGACGCAGTACAATATGACGACGATAGAGGAGCTCGGCCTTCTCAAGATGGACTTCCTCGGCCTGAGGAACCTCACGGTCATCCGCGACGCTCTCGCCATGATAAAGGAAGATCACGGCATCGACCTTGATTTTACGAAGATGGAGATGGACGATCAGGGCGTCTACGAGATGATATCGAGCGGCAACACACCGGGTGTGTTCCAGCTTGAAAGCGAAGGCATGACATCGTTCATGCAGCAGCTCAAGCCGACGTGCTTCGAGGATATCGTGGCCGGCATATCGCTCTACAGACCGGGACCTATGTCGTCCATACCTAAATATATAGCGAACAAGAAAGATCCTTCGGGGATAAAATACGTGACGCCTGAGCTCGCTCACATACTCGATGTCACATACGGCTGCCTCGTTTATCAGGAACAGGTAATGCAGATCGTAAGAGACCTCGCGGGCTACAGCTACGGCAGGTCGGACCTCGTCCGCCGCGCCATGGCGAAAAAGAAGAAAGCTGTCATGATGGAGGAAAAAGAGTACTTCATAAACGGCAAGCTCGATGAGGACGGCAGCGTCGAGATCCCGGGCTGCATCAGGAACGGGATATCGAAGGAAGCCGCCGAGGCGATCTTCAGCGACATGGAGACATTCGCGCAGTACGCCTTCAACAAGTCGCACGCGGCCGCGTACGCTGTACTGGCGTATGAGACAGGCTATCTCAAGAAATATTACACCGTCGAATTCATGGCTGCCCTCATGAGCAGCGTCATGAACGACACCGCGCAGCTCTCGAAATACATAAGGAACTGCAAGGACATGGGCATCGAGATCCTGAAGCCTAGCGTGAACGAGAGTATGAGGAAGTTCACTGTTGAGGACGGGAACAAGATAAGATACGGCCTTCAGGCTGTAAAACATGTCGGTGAAAACGCCATAGAGAACATAATCGAGGCTCGCGAGATACACGGCAAGCCGAAGAACATATTCGAGTTCGTGAGGAATATCGATGTCGGCGTAGTCAATAAAAAGGCGATAGAATGCCTTATCAAATCGGGCGCGCTCGACTGCTTCGACGAGAACAGGGCAGCGCACCTCGCCGTCTACAACTCTGTCGTGGATTCTGCGCAGAGCGCGGCTAAAAACAATGTATCGGGACAGATGACGCTTTTCGATATAGCTGATTCGGAAGACATGGGCACGGCCGTCGTCGAGGAACTCCCGAAGGTAAGAAATTTTGACAAAAAGACACTGCTCGCATTCGAGAAGGAGACGCTCGGCATATACGTGTCGGGCCATCCGCTTGACGAGTACGAGGATGTCATAAAGAAAACGGCAGATGTCACGAGCCGCGAGCTCGAAGCGTCGGTCAGGAAAGACGACGATGATGAGTCGGAGGCTTTCGACGAAGCCGGGTACAACGGAGGACAGCAGTCGAGGATATTCGACGGGCGCCAGGTCACGATCGCGGGGATGATAGAGAACGTCAAGAACCTCGTGACGAAGAACAACAAGCTCATGGCCTTTGTCGACATAGAAGACCTCTACGGGACGATAGAGACTGTCGTGTTCCCGAACGTCTTCGAGGCGTGCCGCGGAGAGATATTCGAGGACAACGTCGTCGTGATGCGGGGAAAGCTGAACTTCAAGGAAGGAGAGGTGCCTAAGATCCTCGCCGATTCCGTCATATCGATAAATGATCTCGGGAAGGAAAATCGGCCCGCGTCCGCGAACGCGCCTCAGGGAGCCGCGGGACGCCCTCAGAGGAGCGGCAGGAGTCAGGCAGATGAAGCGGGTCATATAAAGATAAGGATACCTGAAGCGTCATCTGACGAAGACGATATCATAAGATCCATAGAAGCTATTTCCATGTCCCATCCGGGGGCATACACCATATATATCTACAGGAAAAAAGGCGGCATCATCAGGAAGAAAGGCTCAGGAGCCTCGCCAGACAAGGGCTTCATGAAGGAAATGAGGATCCTCGTGGGTGATGATAATGTCAAGGTAGAAGATAAGGGGGTAAGAATATGAAAAGTATCGGGGTATTGACGAGCGGCGGCGATTCGCCGGGAATGAACGCGGCTATCAGAGCCATCGTAAGATGCGGTATAGATAAGGGAATGACGGTCTACGGCATCCACAGAGGATACGCAGGCCTCATAGACGGCGAGATAGAGGAAATGGACCGAAACTCCGTAGGGGATATACTCCAGAGGGGCGGAACGATCCTCAAGACCGCGAGAAGTGAAAAATTCAGGACAGACGACGGTTTCAAGAGAGCGCTCACGATGCTCGACACATTCGGGATAGAGGGACTCGTCGTAATAGGCGGCGACGGCAGCATGAGGGGAGCGCTCGAGCTCTCGAAAGCCGGAGTGCCTGTAATGGGCCTGCCGGGCACGATAGATAACGATCTCGGATACACTGATTTCACGATAGGATTCGACACAGCCGTAACGACAGTCCTCGAAGCTATATCGAAGCTCAGGGACACGTCATCCTCTCACGAGAGGACGACCGTGGTAGAGGTAATGGGAAGGCACTGCGGCGACATCGCGCTTTATTCCGGACTCACGGGCGGTGCTGAGTATATCCTCGTACCGGAGTATCCGTATGATATAAACGAGCTCTGCAAAAAAATAGTCATAAGCTCGAACCGCGGCAAACAGCACAACATCGTCATAAAGGCAGAGGGCGTCAGCATTTCATCGACTGATCTCGTCCAGCAGATACAGGAAAAGACAGGGCGTGAGACAAAACTCGTAGTTCTGTCATACCTCCAGAGAGGCGGTTCGCCTACAATGAGAGACAGGATGCTTGCAACTCTCTGCGGAGCGAAGGCTGTCGACCTGCTCGCGGCCGATTCCGAGAGCAAGGCTATAGGAACGACAGACGGACACATCGCGGAGTACGACCTCGCGGAGGCACTGCAGGCAAAGAGGACATTCAACACTGAGATGCTCGAACTCATCGGCGTGCTGAGCAAATAGGAAAGCGGACCGCGGACATCTGACAGTAAAGTCAGAGGACGGTATATCCAGCAGACAGTAAAGTCAGCAGACAGTAAAGTCAGAACAAGACCAGAGAATTTTTATGAATGAAAATATAACGAACATACCTGAATACGCGGATATCTGCATCGTAGGAGCCGGCGCTTCGGGGCTCACGGCTGCCATCTCCGTGAAGAGAGAAGACCCGTCGCTTTCCGTCGTACTGCTCGAGAAAAACGCTGAGCCGGGCAGGAAGATCAAGGCGACGGGCAACGGGAGATGCAACCTCGGGAACACGAACTGCGATGATTTCGAAGAAGTGCGTGATTTTTTCACGAGCCTCGGCGTAATGCTGAGGGTCGAAGAAGAAGGCCGCGTCTACCCGTACTCGCAGGAGGCTTCAAGTGTCTCCGGCGCGCTTATCTCGGAGGCTGAGCAGCTCGGATGCATGATACTCTGTTCATCGTGCGTGCGTGAGATAACGAAGCCGGGTGATGATTTTAAGATAAAATACGTCCTTGAAAAAAGGAGCAAGATCCCCGGCGGTAAAAAAGGACTCAAGAACAGAGCCGGGAAATCAGCCGCTTCCTACCCTGAGATGACCATGTCCGCCGCGAGAGTCATAATAGCGGCCGGCGGCAAGGCAGGTCCTCAGTACGGGACGTGCGGCGACGGAACGAGGTTCGCGAAACAGCTCGGCCACAGGATCACCAGGCTCGTGCCGGGACTCACGGCTGTCGAGACGGCGGAAGAAACGTATATGATGGCCGGTTCCAGGGCTGTCTGCGAGATAGGATTAGAAAAAGACGGCGCCCTTATCAGGAAAGAGCGCGGGGAGATCCAGATCACGGATTACGGTATCTCCGGCATCGCGGTCTTCAACATGACGATGTACATGGACATACCGGAAGGCATGGACATAAAGGAAGGCTTTTCCCACTACGCCATCACGGTGGATTTCCTGCCTGACATAGATGATGCCGCGAGCATGCTCGATAAAATAGCGTCGTGCTCGCCTGAGGGAACGAATCCTCTCTATACGATCGTAAAAAAGAAGATCGCTGACTGGATGTACGACAGGGCAGGCGGCGACACGGAAGTCATGGCGAAACTACTGAAGCGGAGCGTTTTCCATCCGTCTGATCTGAGAGGATGGAAGTACTGCCAGGTGACGAGAGGCGGTGTGGCAGCCGAAGATATCGACATGGACACGATGGAGTCCGTGAAGATGGGCGGCCTGTACTTTGCCGGTGAAGTCGCAGACAGGCAGGGCCTGTGCGGCGGATATAACCTGGAAAACGCATGGACTACAGGTATGACAGCCGGGAGATCAGCGGCGCGCAGCCTGAGGGAGGACTAGAGTTTTCCGGAAAATGTCGTGAATTTTCCTTTTTTTACAGAGAAAAAATAATAAATTTATGAAAGAGAGTGATATTTTGACGAGATACAGGATAAGTCAGGTGAAACTTGATCTCAGCGAAGGTCTTGATGCCATCCCTGAGAAGATAAGGAAGAAGCTCCGCAGGAAGGACCTTGAAATAGAAGATCCGGAGCTCATCAGACTTTCCATAGACGCGAGACACAAAGACCATATCTGCAGGGTCTGCACAGTCGATTTTTCAGCAGATGCGAAGCTCGATCTCCGCGAAGCACCTGACATGAGCTATCATCAGGTCGAGAGCGGATCGGAGACGATGAGGCACAGGCCTGTCGTCGTTGGATTCGGTCCGTGCGGCATGTTCTGCGCGCTCGAACTCGCGTACAGAGGCTACAGGCCGATCGTCATAGAACGCGGCGGCACAGTAGAGGAGAGAGACAGAGCCGTAGCACTGCTCTGGAAAGACGGCGTGCTCGACGCAAACTGCAATGTCCAGTTCGGAGAAGGCGGCGCCGGGACATATTCGGACGGCAAGCTCAATTCCGGCATAAGCGATCACAGGAAGCGCTTTATCCTCGAGGAATTCGTCAAGGCCGGCGCGCAGCCTGAGATCCTTTACGAGCAGAAGCCGCACATCGGGACAGACGTCCTGAAAAAGGTCGTAAGGAACATAAGGGAGAAAATCATAGAGCTCGGCGGCGAGATCCGCTTCGACACGCTCATGGACGAGATAGATGTCTACGACGGCGAGGTCCACTCGGTTTCACTCACTTCGGTGAAGCAGGGAGACGAAGACGCAGGCCGCACGGAAGAGCTCCCGGCTGAGAACGTCATCCTTGCCATAGGCCACAGCTCGAGGGACACGATCACTATGCTCATGGACACGGGGCTCGAGATGGAAGCAAAGCCTTTTTCCATAGGTCTGAGGATAGAACACGATCAGAGCCTCATAGACAGGGCGATGTACGGGAAAGAAGGAAGCGAGCTCGGGCTGCCGCCGGCTTCATACAACCTGTCGTATAAGTGTTCGAACGGCCGCGGGGTCTACACGTTCTGCATGTGCCCGGGCGGCCATGTGATCCCGGCCATTTCGCAGATGGGCATGACGGTCACGAACGGCATGAGCAACAGCAGGAGAGACAGCGGCAGAGCTAACAGCGCCGTACTCGTAGATGTGAGACCTGAGGATTTTGAGGATATGGGAGGCATCCTCGGCGGGATGCACTTTCAGGAAAAATACGAGAGGCAGGCGTTCAGGAACGCGGGAGGCTACGTGCCGCCTCAGACGACGTGGAAAGAACTCAGGGACGGCACCGGAGATTCGAAAAAAGTCTCCGAATGTCTCCCGGACTTCGCTGTTGATTCGATAAAGGAAGCGATGCCTGAATTCGGAAAGAAGATCCGCGGGTTTGACAACGATGACGCAGTGCTATACGCTGTTGAAACGAGGAGTTCGTCCCCTGTGAGAGTGCTGAGGGGCGATGACATGATGTCGGCTGTAAAAGGCGTATATCCGGGCGGCGAAGGCGCCGGCTACGCCGGAGGCATCATGAGTTCAGCCTGCGACGGGCTTAAGATCGCAGAGAAAATAATAGAAAAATACAGGCCATTTGATGACAGATAACTATTGTCCGGCAAAAAAAGGAGTACAGATGAACTACTGGGAACTGTCGAAAGACGAAGAAAAAAAGAACAGGAAGCTCGAAAATGCTATCATGGAGTACGCTAAGGACTCGAGCGACGAAGGACTGGCTGTAGTTGGGAAAGCGCTGCTTGACAGGATAAGCGAAGGCGGCGAGCTCGCAGTGCCTGTCGTCCTGCCTGAAGGCTTCAGCGAAGCTGCGGCTTCTGATGACATGGATGTTATAAACATCGATCTCAGGACGATCCAGGATGACGACGGTAAGGACTGGCTCCCTCTGTTTACAAACAAGGGGGCTTCGGAGAAGGGTGGAGAGACTGACCTTCTCGCATACGGTATCCAGGATATTTTCCAGCAGATCATGACGCTCGACGGCATAAGCGGAGCAGTCATAGATCCGTGGACGACACCGTTCCAGCTCCCTCTCGATTACATCGCCATGATCCTCAACATCGTTACGGATGAAGAGGGCGGCGAGATCAACCTCGTGCAGGGGAACATCGCAGACGTCGATGTCCAGTGCATAGTCAACTCAGCTAACAACACGCTCCTCTGCGGGCCGGAGGAGGACGGCGTCAACGCTGCCATTCACAAGGCCGCAGGACCGGGGCTCGATGCTGAGTGCAGGACGCTGAGGGGATGCGCTGTCGGTGAAGCGAAGATCACGGACGGCTATGATCTCGATGCTGAATATGTCATCCACACCGTCGGACCTATATACAACGGCAAGCTCAAGGACAGCGGCGAGCTCGGCGCATGCTATGAGAGCTGCATGGATCTCGCGCGTCAGCACGGTATCACGAGCATCGCGTTCCCGTGCATTTCAACGGGTGCTTTCGGCTACCCTATGGAGGAGGCTGCCGATGTGGCGCTCCAGAGTGTGCTCCAGTGGCTCGGCGACAACGACGATTACGAGATAAACGTGACGTTCTGCGTTTACGACGACGAGGCTTACAAGCTCTATAAGGAAGAGCTTGATCAGATGTTCGAAGAGACTGACGGCAATGAGCAGTAGTGTGGGAAAAACTGAAAAAACAAAGAAAACTGAGAGGGCAGGCGGCGCTGCGGGACCTGCGGGAACTGAGGGGACTGCGGGAACCGCGGGAGCTGCAGGAACTGCGGGCGCTGCGGGCGCTGTAAAAGAGACGAGGTCGTGGACGCCTGAGCAGGCGCGCGCGATCTCCGAGCGCGGCAGCGACATGCTTGTTTCGGCTGCCGCGGGCGCCGGGAAGACTGCTGTGATGGTGGAGCGTGTCGTGGGGCTTATCACGGACGGGCATACGGATGTTACGGATATGCTGATCGTGACGTTCACGGACGCGGCGGCTGCCGAGATGAAGGAGAAGATCAGGGCAGCCATCCGCCGGCGGCTGCGCGGCGGGGCCGGCGGCGCGAACGCGGATTTTCTCAGGGAGCAGCTGGCGAGGCTCGACGAGGCGTACATCTCGACGTTTCACGCGTTCGCGAGCCGCGTCATCAGGCAGTTCTTCTACCTCATAGACGCAGACCCCGGATTCCGCGTATGCGACGACGCAGAAGCCTCTGTTCTGCGTGAGGATTCCCTCGACAAGCTCTTCAGGGAAGAGTTCGCAAAAAATGACAGCGAGTTCCGCAGTTTCCTCGACATGTACACGAACGAGAGGAACACAGACGCCGCAAGAGCGATGATAACGACGCTTTACGACGCCGCGAGATCGCTCCCCGACGGCATGAGCGTCATAAAAAAGAAAGCCGGCGAACTCGCTCTCGGGCCATCTGATTTTTCCGGGACAGAAGCTGCAGATGAAGTCTGGAAAGTCATTGAGAAGATGACGGCAAGAGCTGTTTCGGAATCGCGGGAGGCATTAAGGATACTCGAAGACGCCGGATGCTCAGGCCTCGCGGAAAAGTACATGGGAGATGCCTCGCAGCTGGCAGAGATACACCGTGCGGCAGAGGACCGCGACCGCGGTAAATTCTCTGATCTCTGCAGCGGCTTTTCAGGCGTGACATTAAGACCGTCGAAAGACGAAAAAGAAGATTACGCCTTAGTGAAGGACAAGGTGCAGTCTCTTCGCGACGATATAAAAAAGAAGATCCTGCCGAAGATCAGCGTATTCGCAGCCGATGAAGATGCAGTCATAAGCGCGATGAACTCGACTGCGCCGGGAGCAGCAGAACTCACGCATCTCGTCGAGCGCTTTGATGAGATATTCAGAGGAGAAAAGGAAGAACGAGGCGTGATAGATTTTTCCGACATGGAAACATACTGCCTCGACATACTTTCACGAGACGAAGCGGCAGAATATTACCGCGGTAAATTCAAATATATTTTCATAGATGAATATCAGGACACGAGCGTCATCCAGGAAGCGATCATAAGCAGGATAGCGACGCAGGGAAGCCTTTTCATGGTCGGCGACATCAAGCAGTCCATATACGGCTTCAGAGAAGCGAGTCCTGAGATCTTCAGGAAAAAGTACGATACATTCCCGTCTGGGCCTGATGGGAGCGGGAACCTCAGGATAGAGCTGAACAGGAACTTCAGGAGCCGCCCGCTCATACTCGATGAGATAAACAGGATATTTGACGGCGTTATGGACGGATATGACGAGAACGCCAGGCTCTACTGCGGGAGCGAGCCGGAAGACGGTTTCCGCGGGGAGGTAAGGACGTTCATAGTCCGGACCGATAACGCAGACACTGACGAGAATGAAACAGCTGAAGAAGATCATGATGAAAAATTCAGGAATGCGCTGATAGACCCGTCAGAGATGACAAAGAACCAGCTGGAGGCCCTCGAGGCGGCGCGCATAGTCAGGGACATAGTCGGGACACCGGTTGCCGGACCGGGGAGCCGCCCGATAAAGTACTCAGACATCGTCATAATCTCGAGATCGCTGAGGAGCCGCGCCGACGACTTCAGGAGCGCTTTCAGCCTCATGGGGATCCCGTTTTACGTCGATGACAGGAAAGGATACCTCAACACTTCGGAAGTTGAAGTCTTCCTGAACCTTTTGTCGCTCATAGATAACAGGCGTCAGGACGTGCCGATCATAAGCGCGCTGAGGTCAGTTGAGAGGTTCAGCGAGTCCGAGCTTGCCGGGATAAGGAAAGCCCGGCCGAAGGGCAGTTTTGCCGATGCAGCCGAACACGCAGCGTCACACAGCGAAGAGTACGGCACGCTCGGCGCAAAGCTCGCATCTTTTTACGAAAAGCTCGATAAGTGGCGCGAGATGTCGATCTCCATGCCGCTTGGAGATTTCATCTGGAGGGTGCTCACGGACAGCGGGTTCTTCGTATATATGGTCACGATGCCCGATCCGGAAAAACGCCAGGCCAACCTCAGGCTCCTTGCCGACAGGGCACAGAGCTTCTCGAGGTCGCGCCAGGTATCGCTCTACGATTTCCTGCGCTACATGAACGCCATGAAAAAGAGCGACATAGACATGCCTCAGGCGGTGATAATCGGTGAGAACGATAACGTCGTCCGCCTGATGACGAGCCACCACAGCAAGGGACTCGAGTATCCTGTCGTGATCGCGGCAGGCATGGGTTCAAGGCTCAACTACTCGAATGAAAGAGTTATGTATTTCGACAGAGAGCTCGGTATAGGACTCAAGCCGAAAGACCCGAAGACGCATGTAAAATACGGCACACTCATCTCGGAGGCGGCGAAGCAGAAACTTCACACCTCTGAAGTTGAAGAGGAGCTGAGGGTGCTTTATGTGGCCCTGACGAGGGCTAAGGACAGGCTGTATCTCCTCGGCACAGTGAAAGACGCGGATGCTTTCCTCGATCAGAAAAAAAGCGGCATAACGAAGGACACGACGTACTTCAGCATGATGAAATACGTGCCTCATCCGGTGACGGTCGATTCGTCGGAGATAATATCGTCCCTGGCTTCGGCTGAAGATGAGGAGGAAAAAGAAGACAGCGTTCCTGAGAATGTCGAGGAAGAGGTCAGGAGACGCCTCGATTACGAATACGCTTACAGCGCCGCGAGACAGCTCAAGCTCAAGTATTCCGTGAGCGACATAAACAGGGA
>JBJETC010000133.1:0-2697 GCA_051883115.1 Anaerovoracaceae bacterium | reverse complement strand
CGTGACGGGACGTTCAGGGATTACGCGGCAGTCGCGCCTGACAGAGGATCGTTCGCCATGATGAAGTTCTGGACGCTCGCGGCCGCGTCATTGCTCATGTCAGTGTTTGAGGCGGCTCTGATCGTCATAGAAGCCATGCTGAGGACACATGTCGAAGTATCGCTCAGAGATATAGGCTATGCGGCGCTGATCTTCGGCGGGTTCTACATAATGTACCTCATGCTGTACGCAGTGTTTGAGCTCATCTCGCTCCTGGTGAAAAGCGAGACGATGAGCGTTTTCCTGAGCGTTGTCATTGCCTGGGGCATCCCGGCCTGTGTAAAACTGTCGCAGGGCACGGGGGCCGAGAGCACTCTGAAATATCTCGCGGTAAGCTCAGGGTCATATGACGACCTTCTGACGATCGGTATCGGTACAGGTGTCTCAGCCGTGGTGATGGTAATTATCGTGATGATCTCATGCGCCGTGGCGCGGAAGAAGAGCATCGAAAAAGCCTGCTATTGATTTATATATTTGGAGAAAGGAAAAGATATGTACGTAACATGCCTTGATATGGAGGGCGTCCTCGTCCCTGAAATATGGATAGCTTTCGCGGAGAAGTCGGGGATCCCCGAGCTCAAACGCACGACGAGAGACGAGCCTGATTACACGAAGCTCATGAACTGGCGTCTTGACGTGCTGAGGCAGCACGGCCTCGGACTCAAGGAGATACAGGACACGATAGCTGAGATAGATATCATGCCGGGAGCGAGAGAGTTCCTCGATGAGCTCAGATCTTTCACGCAGGTCATAATCCTGAGCGACACGTTCACGCAGTTCGCCGGTCCGCTCGTAGAGAAACTCGGCCGCCCGACGATTTTCTGCAATGAGCTCGAAGTGGCGTCTGACGGATCGATAACAGGCTTCAGGCTCCGCTGCGACGATCAGAAGTACAGGACCGTAAAAGCGCTGCAGTCGATAGGCTTTGACACTATCGCAAGCGGCGACAGCTACAACGACCTCGGCATGATAAAAGCAAGCAAGGCGGGATATCTCTTTAAGAGCACGGAAAAAATAATCGCCGACAACCCTGATATCCCTGCATTTGATGAATACGATCAGCTCCTCGGAGCGATCAGGAAGCAGGTGGAAAATGGCTGACAGAGTCATAAGAGCGACGGCTGCTGACCTGAAGATAAGGGCTTTCGCGGCGTCCACTACCGACATGGTCGAGGAAGCGAGGCAGATCCACGGCACGAGCCCTGTGATCACGGCTGCGATGGGAAGACTCATGACGGCCGGCGCGATGATGTGTTCCATGATGAAAGGCGACGGGGATATCCTGACGCTTTACATAAAATCGGACGGGCCCGCAAAGGCGCTTACCGTAACGGGAGACAGCCACGGCAATATCAAGGCCTATCCTGCTGTCCCTGACGTCGAGATACCGCTCAAGCCGAACAAGAAACTCGATGTGGGCGGAGCGATAGGCAAGGGGAGCCTTTCGGTCATATACGACATAGGGCTGAAAGATCCTTACTGCGGGAGCGTAAAGCTCCAGACAGGGGAGATAGGCGATGACCTCGCGTATTACTACACTGTCTCAGAGCAGGTGCCGTCGGCAGTCGGAGTAGGCGTCATGGTCGATACAGACTGTTCCGTCAGACAGGCCGGAGGCTTCATCGTCCAGCTCATGCCGGAGACGCCTGACGAAGTCATCACGAAGCTCGAGAACGCGATCTCCGGGCTCGAGCCGGTGACGACGATGATGGAAAAAGGCATGGGTCCTGAGGATATGCTCCAGGCTGTCTTAGGCGATATGGATCTCAAGATCGGGGAAAGCAGCGATGTGAGGTATCACTGCAACTGCTCGAAAGACAGGGTGAGCAGAGCGCTCGCCGCAATAGACGAAAAAGATCTCCGCGATATGATAAACGACGGTGAGACTATCGAGGTAAAATGCCACTTCTGCAACACGGCGTATAACTTCTCGATAGACGAGCTTCAGGAGATCCTCGATGTCAAGATGAGCAGCAGCGCGAAAAAAGATCAGGAAAAGGACGAGAAAAATGACGGCGGCGAAGATGCCGGAAATGACTGACAAACCGGCGCGGCAGCACCGTGATATCAGCATCGCCTTTTGACGATATATAGAAATATTGCAATATTAAGGGGAAGGGAAGAAAACGATGGAAATGCAGATGCAGTTTTTCAGAAAACTGCCTATACCGGCTGAGCTCAAGGAGAGGTTCCCGCTCAGCAAGGAGATAAAGGAGATAAAAGAGGAGAGAGACAGGGAGATAGCCGATATTTTCAAGGGGAAAAGCGACAAGTTTCTTTTGATCATCGGGCCTTGCT
This sequence comes from Anaerovoracaceae bacterium, assembly GCA_051883115.1. Classification (GTDB taxonomy): domain Bacteria; phylum Bacillota; class Clostridia; order Peptostreptococcales; family Anaerovoracaceae; genus Aminicella. Next base: position 360 of record JBJETC010000133.1, on the reverse strand, counting down.
CGGCGGACAATGAGGACGCGGTGCTCGACTACATGACGCGCCTCAAGAAGGTCAGCGAAAAAGTCGAGGACAGGATATTCATCATTCCTCGTGTCTACACGAACAAGCCGAGGACGATCGGCATGGGCTACAAGGGCATGCTTCACCAGCCTGATCCTGACAAGCCGGAAGACATGCTCGCAGGGCTTATCGCCATAAGGAAGATGCATACGAGAGTAGTCGAGGAGACGGGATTCACATGCGCGGAGGAAATGCTTTATCCTGATAACCACAGGTATCTGTCAGACCTCCTCGCATACGTCGCTGTCGGCGCGCGCTCCACAGAAGATCAGGGCCACAGGATGGTCGCGAGCGGCATAG
>JBJETC010000132.1:0-2719 GCA_051883115.1 Anaerovoracaceae bacterium | reverse complement strand
GATCTACATGATGGAGTTTGCCTACGATCTCGGCGGACCGGCAGCTATAAGATATCCCCGCGGCGGATGCTCATACGGGCGCGGAGGGCACTCCGACTTTGACGGAAGACCTAAGCGTCTGAGATCCGGTAAAGATGTCGATATCTGGTCGGTCGGGAACATGACGGATCACGCTGTAAAAGCAGCTGAGATCCTTTCTGAGCGCGGCATAGATGCAGGCGTCGTGGACGTCAGGTTAGTGAAGCCTCTCGACCTCACGCTCATAGAGAGCGGCAGGCCTGTTTACACGATAGAAGACGGCATCGCGGGCGGCGGTTTCGGCGCGAAGATGGCAGAAGCTCTGCCGGGCGAGGACGTGCGCGTGCTCGGATGGCCTGATGAATTCATACCGCACGGTTCGTGCGATGATCTCTACAGAAAATACGGCCTCGATCCTGAGTCTGTAGCAGACAGGATCGCAGTCGATCTTGACAAGTGATTTTTGATCCGGGAGATAATTTTGAAAGAAAGAATAGATGTGCTTCTTGTTGAAAAAGGGCTGTTCCGCTCGAGGGAACGCGCGAGGGCGTCTATAATGGCAGGCTCGGTTTTCGTGGACGGTCAGCGTGTAGACAAGGCAGGCACGAAGATCGATACAGAAGCGAAGATAGATGTTAAGGAAGACGACTGTCCTTATGTTAGCAGAGGCGGATTCAAGCTCAAGAAAGCGATAGATACGTTCGGCATTGATGTGAGCGGATGTGTCTGCGCTGACATAGGCGCGTCGACAGGCGGTTTTACCGATGTGATGCTCCAGCACGGCGCTTCGAAGGTGTATTCGATAGATGTCGGGTACGGCCAGCTCGACTGGAAGCTCAGGAACGACCCGCGCGTAGTGAACATGGAGCGCTGCAATTTCAGGTATCTTGACACTTCGCTGATAAAGGACGATATAGATTTCGCAAGCATAGATGTCTCGTTTATTTCTCTCGAGATGATATTCCCTGTCCTGAAGAAGATCCTGAGGGACGGGGGAAGAGTGGCTTCGCTCGTCAAGCCTCAGTTCGAGGCGGGAAAGGAAGAAGCCGCAAAGGGGAAAGGCGTTATAAGGGACCCGGAGGTGCAGGCGCGCGCTCTTCTGAAAGCCGCGGCGGCAGCGAAGGAAAACGGATTTTCCCTGCTCGGCGTGACTTTTTCACCTGTAAAAGGCGCGAAAGGCAACATCGAGTACCTGATATATCTGGAGAAAAACGGCGGCGGGGACGGGCTCTCTGACGAGGAGACGGAGCAGAAGGTCAGAGACGTTGTAACGCAGTCGCATCAAACACTTGATTGATTTTTACCTTGTGAGGTAAAATAAAATAAAAAGGGATTTTTGGGTGTTTATCATGAAATTATCGAATAAGTCTCAAAGCATACCTTTTTCTCCGATCAGAAAATTCAATAAATACGCCATCCAGGCGCGGAAGGACGGGAAAAAGGTCTATTGTCTCAACATCGGCCAGCCTGACATAGAGACGCCGCCTCAGTTCATGGAAGCCGTAAGGGCTTTTGACGGCAAGGTGATCGCGTATGATGAGTCGGGCGGGAACGTGGAACTCGTTGACGCTGTGAGGAAGTTTTACAGGCGTTATAATGTCGACCTCAGGCGTGAGGACATCATCGTCTCGGCAGGCGGATCCGAGGCCCTGAGCATGACATTCAGCGCGATCCTCGATCAGGGAGACGAAGTCCTCATGGCCGAGCCCTATTACAGCAACTACATGACGTTCATAGCCTGCGCGGGCGGGTCAGTGAGCGTTATCCCTACGAGGCCTGAAACAGGCTACTCTTACGCTGACAGGGATATGATCGAGAGCTGTATCACGGACAAAACGAAGGCTATCTGTGTGACGGCGCCGGGCAATCCTACGGGCACGACGCTTTCGCTCGATGAAATGCGGCTAATATGCAGGATCGCTGAGGAGCATGATCTCTGGGTAGTTTCGGATGAGGTCTACAGGGAATTCGTGTTCGACGGCGCGAAGCCTGTTTCTTTCCTGATGCTGCCGGAGTACGCAGACAGGGTCGTCGTTATCGACTCTGTGTCAAAGCGTTTTTCCGCGTGCGGAGCGAGGATAGGTTTTGTCATATCGAAAAACAGGGAGCTCATGGACGCAGTCATGAAGTTCGCTCAGGGAAGACTGAGCGTTTCGACCATAGATCAGGTCGGCGCGGCTGCTCTCTATTCCCTGCCTGATTCTTTTTACGAGAATATGAGGAAGGAATATGAGCACAGAAGGGACGTCGTTTACGAAGAGCTCATGAAGATACCGGGTGTCAGGTGCGAGAAGCCTCACGGCGCTTTTTACGCGACAGTGACTCTGCCGGTCGATGACGTGGAGGATTTTCTCATGTTTCTCCTGACAGAGTTCGATGACAACGGCGAGACAGTGATGTTCGCTCCGGCGTCCGATTTTTACGTGACACCGTCAATAGGTAAAAACAAGATCAGGATAGCGTACGTCCTCAGCACGGATCAGCTCAGAAGGGCAGTCCGCCTTATAGGGCTCGGGCTCGAGGCGTACAGAGAAAAAGGAGGACATGCGGGCAGATGAGTCTTTCCCCGATGATGCAGCAGTATAAAAAAATAAAGGACGAGTACAGCGACTGCATACTTTTTTTCAGGCTGGGCGACTTCTACGAGATGTTTTTCGAAGACGCCAAGCTTGCTTCGCGTGTGCTGGAGCTGACTCTGACG
>JBJETC010000131.1:0-2720 GCA_051883115.1 Anaerovoracaceae bacterium | reverse complement strand
CTTACGATCTTCCTGCCGTTGTCTTTTATGACCTCGGAAAAAGGATAATAGACAGGCTGCTGGATGAGTACTGCGTCACCTTCAGCCGTGAAAGCCCTGACCGCGTTTGCGAGAGCGAAAACGACTCCCGGTGTCTCTGTCAGCCATTCTTCCCTGACATCCCATCCATGTCTTTCCTTCATCCAGTCGTGAACTGCCTCGAAGTACGACTCGCCCGCTTCTGTGTATCCGAATATACCGTGGTCTGTCCTGTCCTTCAGCGCGTCAAGGATCCTGCTTGATGTCCTGAAATCCATGTCCGCGACCCACAGCGGAAGCACATCGGCCGGCAGTCCGCGCTTCTCCGCGCAGTCGAATTTCAGGCTGTCTGTTCCGTGCCTGTCTATAACTGTGTCAAAATCAAGGTTTTTCTCTTCTGTCATATCGTTCCTCTGTTTTCTTTTTAATAACTTGTAGTTTACTATAATCTATATATAGTTTATTATTCTTCAAAAGATCTTATCGCCTGCTTAAGGTCCGCTATGAGGTCGTCCGCGTCCTCTATCCCCGCAGAAAGTCTCAGGATCCTGTCATTCAGGCCGTTTTTCTCGAGTATCTCCTTTGGCACATCAGCGTGAGTCTGTGTTACAGGATACGTGATGAGCGATGACGTTCCGCCGAGGCTTTCGGCAAAATGTATGAGCTTCGTCTCGTTAATAATATGTATCGCGAGATCACGGCTTTCCGCCTCGAATGTCAGCATCCCGCCGCTCCCTGCAGCCTGCCTGCTGTTCACCTCATACGCTTTCGTTCCTTTTAAGCCCGGATAATATACATTCACTATGCTTTTCTCTCCAAGGAGGAAATCCGCTATCCTGAGAGCGTTGTCCTGTGACTTGTCCATACGGAGCGGGAGCGTCTGGATACCGCGCATGATGAGCCAGCTGTCAAAAGGTGCGAGCTGCGAGCCTACAGACACCTGAAGATAGAAGAGCCTGTCTGCGATTTTCTCGTCCTTCGTTACGAGGAATCCTGCCAGCGTGTCGTGGTGTCCTCCGAGGAATTTCGTGCCGCTGTGGATGACGATGTCTGCGCCGAGGTCGAGCGGCTTCTGGTAATACGGCGTAAGGAACGTATTATCGACTATGAGGAGAAGACCGTGTCTCCTTGCGATTTCAGCCGTCTTTCCGATGTCAGTCACATGCATCATCGGGTTCGTAGGCGTCTCGATATATATTGCCTTCGTGCTGTCCTTTACATAAGACTCTATGTCATCTTCAGAGCAGTCTATATGAGTGAATTCGACGCCGTTCTTTGCGTTGACGTTTTCGAAGAGCCTCATGCTGCCGCCGTAAAGGTCTGAATCTGTAATGATATGGTCTCCCGGTGAAAAAAGCTCCATCAGGCACGAGATCGCGGCCATTCCGGATGAGAACGCTATCGCCCTCTTCCCGTTCTCGAGAGACGCAACGATGTTCTCAAGCTGCTCTCTCGTCGGGTTTACTTCCCTGCTGTAGTCGTATCCTGTACTCTCTCCGAAGCGCGGATGACAGAACGTCGCCGTCTGATAGATAGGATAGCTCACAGCGCCCGTCCCGTCGAGACCGGCCTTCTTTCCGTTACCGTATATGCATTTTGTCGCGAAACCCTTTTCCATCTGTATTCCCCCGTTCGATCAATTATTTTCTATATAATATCTCGAAACAAGGTATCAGTCTAATACATCATATGATGCATTAGATATAGATAGAATTTATATGTCAGGATCGTCCGCTATTTCCGTCACCGTGCCTGTCCTCATCCGCCTGAGCTTGTCTCCCATGACAGGCTTCATTATGTCGAACGCCGCATCACCCGTGCAGTGTCCTGTGTAAAAGACCGTCCTGAGCTTCGCGAGTTCCTCTGCGGTCTCCTTTATCGTCTCGGCTTCATCTTCCTTGTACGGCTTGTTTTTTATCATATGAAACCCGCTGAAGACGGCGTCAGGCTCCCCGCCGAATATCTCACGGTATCTGTCGAGTATATTCAGGATCCCGTTATGAGCGCACCCGCTGAAAAGCACGCTGCGGCCGCCCGACGTCACTACGAGACACTGCTCATGGGTGAACTCATCCTGCCGTATTTCGCCGCCTATATGCTCAGTAAGTATCCTGTTTCCCTTAGGCCAGGCCCTTCTTCCCCTTATGTTCGTAAAGAGAAAAAGCTCATCATCTATCTTCAGATCTCCTTTGACAAGCCTGATCGACGGTATATCGCGGACTCTCCTGTCAAGCCCTATATACCTGTCCTTCGCGTAAAAATCCCCGAACACGTTTTCACGCATGTATATGGGAACGTCCGGGCACATCTCCGCGAATTTCAGGAGCCCGCCGCCGTGGTCATAATGTCCGTGGCTCAGGACTGCCGTATCTATCGACGAAGGATCTATGCCCAGCTTTTTCATGTTGTCGCTGAAAATGTCAGTCTGCCCCGTATCCATGAGCACGTGGTGCTCCTTTGTCTCGATTAAAAGGCAAAGGCCGTGCTCGCATTGCAGCTGCTCGTTTTCCGAAGTATTTTCCACAATAGTGATTATCTTCATGACGCATCACCTCTCATTCGATATTAACAGAACGGTGCCGTTTTTTCCATAGTCCCGGCCATGCGTCAAACCGTTTCCCGCCGCGCTTCTTTTGTGGTAGAATCATATGAGAAAATAAACGAAAAAATTCAAAATAATATGCAAGAAAAAAATTAAAAAA
>JBJETC010000130.1:0-2732 GCA_051883115.1 Anaerovoracaceae bacterium | reverse complement strand
AAAGAGCAGGAAGGTACAGCTCAGCGTATTTACACGCGCCGGTGAAGGCGGGTTCCTCGGCGGGATCCAGGTCCAGGTAACGAGAGGAAGACGCCGTTACACATCAGGTACATACAACAGGACAAGCAGCAGCGGTTCTTTCGTTCCTGATCTCTACTACGCGAGCGGTAAAAAACTCCCGAAGGGGACGTATTACATCCGCGTGAGCAGAGCAGGCACGGACGACGACATCGGAAACGGATATTACAAGTTAACATGGAGATAAGACAGCTTCAGATGTGATGTGAAAGCAAAAGGGTATCAGCGTGAGCTGATACCCTTTTTGCATATGCTCAGGCTGTCTGCTGAGCGTTTTCATTCGATCCGTCAAAGGCGGCAGAGGCGGCAGGCGCAGCCTGATCAGCCTCGGCCTGACCGGACCCGGCCGGCTGCTTAGATGTGTTATTTATTCTGTTCATTGACAAAAGGTCGAGCTTCACGTCGGCGCAGTCAGCGACATATGATGAGTGAGTTACGATGATGACGCATTTCCCTTCTGAAGCGAGGTTTTTCATTACGTCCATGATCCCGCGCTGCGTTTCGTCATCGAGGTTCCCTGTAGGTTCATCGGCCAGGATGATCGCAGGATCATACGAGAGGGCTCTGGCTATGGCGACCCTCTGCTGCTGGCCGCCTGAGAGTTTCAGGATACGTCTGTCAGCTTCGTCGCGGCTGAGCTGCACTTTGTCGAGCAGGGCATAAGCTTTCTGGAGGAGTTCTCCGCGGTCATATTTTTCACCTGCGTTTATCTTCGAGTTCTCCATTGAAAGCTCGACGTTCTCTACGGCGGTGAGCTTTGTCAGGAGGTTGAAATCCTGGAAAATGACGCCGATCTCTCTGCTCCTGTATTCGTACTTGTCACGGCTCCTTATGTCTTCGCCGCGGCAGAGTATGCTGCCTTCCTGAGGCTCGGCCAGGCCCGATATCAGGGAGAGGAGCGTCGTCTTGCCGGCGCCTGAGCGTCCTGTCACAGCGTAGATCTTTCCCGTCTCGAAAGATCCGCTGACGCCGCTTAATACTTTTTTATCACCGTATGAAAAACCGAGGTTTTCGAGTTTGAGTATTTCCATGTCGTACCTCCTAATCTCTGTTCGCGAGTATCTGCATCGGCTCGTATCTCATGATCGCTACTACTGATACGGCTCCGGCGGCTATCGCGAGCAGGATGCACGATGCGAGGAGCTCGAGGAGGACCTTGAGATCCATTGCGTTCGAGATATTTATGCTGCTGACTGATTGATCAGGTGCCTGCTGTGCCTGGCTGTCAGATGAGCTCGAAGAAGCTGTCACGGCTGTACTTGCTGAGCTCGAAGACGAAGATGTCTGCGATACAGAAGCTGTCGATGCCTGCGATGATGAGCTGTCAGACTGCGACTGATCCTGGCCTGACTGCTGAGCTCCGGGTCCTGCTCCGTTGTTCTCGCGCCCGAATGCCTGATGCATGTCATCGGACTGTTCCTGCTGCTGCGTTATCTGAGACGACAGCAGGGCTTTTGTCACAGGGACGGAGACAGCGGTGCCGACTGCGCCGCCTGCTATGACTCCGGCGAGCGTTATGATGAGTATCTCTGTCACGAAGATCTTCGCTACGCGGCTCTTTTTCATACCGATGGCGAGGAGTACGCCTATCTCGTATTTACGCTCTCGTGTGCTGAAAATGTTCATCACGACGAGTATCACGGCGCCTACTGCGAGTATGACGATGAGGAAGTAGCCGGCGTATTTCGCGAGGTTGTTGAGCGGCTGAGCGCTTCTCTCGTAAGCTTCGATGTCAGATGATGTGACTGTGTACTTGCTTGAAAGACCGAGCTTCTTGACCTGCTTCTTGAAGGCGTTGTAGCCGGAGACCGTGCCGACTACGTATGTGCCGTTGAGTCTGCCTGTGATCCTGCTGCTGCTCGACTTGCCGTTCTTCGAAGCTGATTTCTCGACGATGGTGTTAAGTGTGTTGTAGCTCATGTAGATCTCGTTTGCAGGGTCTGTCATCTGAGGGCCCTGGGCTTCCGAGGAACTCTGCGAATTCTTGTAGATGCCGACGATCTTCAGTTTATATTTTTCACTGCTCTTACTAGGGTTTGAAAGGGTGATGGTATCACCGACAGAAAGATCGTTGTACTCAGCGAGTTCGTTCGAGATGACGCAGACCATGTCGCTCGTGCCTTCATCGAACATCTTGCCGTCAGTGATCTCGCATTTGCCGTCGACAAAGTCTGTCATGGCTTCGTCGGACGAATAGCCTGTCACCTGGAAGTCGCCCGTGTTCATGTCTCCCGGGCCGCCGCCTGATCCGCCGCCTGATCCGCCCTGAGAGCTGTCGGACTTGCTTGTGGCGCTCGTCGTGGCGTCTGTAGATGACGTGGATGTCGTACTGACAGATGATGAAGACGAGGAATCAGATGATGAACCTGATGAGTATGCTTCAAGGCTGCCTGACGCGTTGAGGGACGTGCTGAGCGTGTAGTAGAAAGACTTCACGGCGTCTGCCTTAGCGTATTTCTGCAATTGGGTGAGTGTGAGGGATGAGCCCATGGCGGACTTGAGTTTTGAACGGTCAACAGAACCGGAACCGTTCGAAGCCTGGTCCATGGCTTTTGACCTGTCAGGTGATATCTGAGCCGTTACGCTCAGGTCGGAGAGGGCCGATTTCTCGGCATTTGAGGCGGACTGCCTTATGCAGAGCCCAACGCAGACAG
>JBJETC010000129.1:0-2739 GCA_051883115.1 Anaerovoracaceae bacterium | reverse complement strand
CTGGGTAGAATAGAAGAGAGCATGCTCATCCCGGGATGCGCCGGGCTCATATGGCCGGCGACACCGCAGGGACTGATGCTTGAGAATAAAGGCGCTGAGGCTGACGAGAATTTCTTCCAGTCGGTTTCATCGTCGAAAAATGATGACGGCGGGTACAGGCTCGAGTTCAGCGTGATCGTAAGATTCGGGACGAGTATCAGGAAAGTGACGAAGACGCTCGCTGATGAGGTAGTTTCAGCGATATCGGACAGGTTCGGAGAGCATATATCTGAAATGGTCATCAATATCGCAGGCGTTTACACAAAGAATGTCACAAAGAGAAATACCAGGGTGGTGTACCATTATGGAGCTGACTGACAGAGTCTCTGACATAAAAGGCGTCGGGCCGAAGAAACAGCAGGCGTTCGAGGCTGTCGGCATATCGACCGTCGGCGATCTGCTCCAGTGGTTCCCGAGAAGGTACGCTGACAAGAGGACAGTTACGCCTGTCAGCAGCCTCGTGCCGGGGGAAACGCAGCTTGTCGTGGCGAAGCTCGTATCGAGGAGATACAGCGGATACAGATATGGAAAAAAGTCGCCGCTCATGCTTACGGCGAACGACGGTACAGGCGATATCCAGATCGTGTTCTTCAATGGAAGCTACCTCGCGAACCTTTTTAACAAAGGAACGACATATTCTTTTTACGGGAAAGTGACAGATAACGGGGGAAGGCCTGAGATGGTGCACCCCGAGTTCCACACCGCAGGCGCTGATGATGACATCAGAGGCCTCGTGCCTGAATACCCTCAGATACCAGGTATATCGCAGCCGATGCTCAGGAAGCTCATAACAGAGTGTGTCGACGCTTCGGACGATATAAAGGAGTGGCTCCCGGAAGACGTGGTGAAGGAATACAAACTTGCGGGGCCGGCTTTTTCCATAAGGAACATACATTTTCCGACCGATGAGAAAAAGATACTCCAGGCGCGCTACCGCATGATCTTCGACGAGATGCTGACTCTGGAGACCGGCATAGCGTACATGAAGGAGAGCGGAACGGGGAGCCGCGGCGCTGTCATAGATGCGTCGCTCGCGGACGAGTTCATCTCATCGCTGCCGTTCGAGTTCACGGAAGGACAGAAAAAAGTCTGGGGCGAGATATCGGAGGACCTCAGGCGTGACAAACCTATGAACAGGCTCGTCCAGGGAGACGTCGGGTCGGGCAAGACAGCTGTCGCGGAGGCCGCGTGTTTCGCGGCTGTGAGATCGGGCTGGCAGGCTGTTATGATGGCGCCGACGGAAATACTCGCGAGCCAGCATTTCGAGACGTTCAGCCGGGACTTTGAAAAGTTCGGCATGAAGATATCGCTGCTGAAGGGCGGCATGAAGAAAAGCGAAAGAGACGCCGTGCTCGAAGATCTGAAGGAAGGCCGGACCGATATAATAATAGGGACGCACGCGCTCATAGAGCCGGGCGTAGAGTTCAGGAACCTCGGGCTTGTCGTGACTGATGAGCAGCACAGGTTCGGCGTGAGCCAGAGGAAGCTTTTATCGGAAAAAGGCGAGGCGCCTGATGTGCTCGTAATGACTGCGACGCCTATACCGAGGACGCTTGCCGTGATAATTTACGGAGACCTTGATATATCGGAGATCAGGACGATGCCTAAAGGCCGCAGGAAGATAAGGACTATCTCAGGATATCAGGAGGACAGGCCGGCGATATACGGCAAAGTCGAGGAGCAGCTGAAAGAGGGCAGGCAGGCTTATGTAGTCGCGCCGCTCATCTCTGATTCTGACAGCATAGACGCGAGGTCTGCGGAGAGCCTGTATAAGAAGCTCGCAGAGAGGTTCAGCGGATACAATGTCGCGCTCCTTCACGGCGCGATGCCGCAGGAAGAAAAAGACAGACTCATGACTGAATTCGCGGCGGGCAGGATAGACATGCTCGTCTCGACAGTCGTGATAGAGATAGGGATAAACGTAAGCAACGCGACAGTGATGGTCGTCGAGAACGCCGAGAGGTTCGGCCTCGCGCAGCTCCACCAGCTAAGAGGGCGTGTCGGCAGAGGCAGCCATCAGTCGTACTGCTTCCTAATAGTAAGCAATGAAACGGAGATAGCAAAAGAACGCATCGCCATCATGTGTGAGACGTCTGACGGGTTCAGGATAGCTGAGGAGGACCTCAGGCTGAGGGGACCGGGAGATATACTCGGCACGAGGCAGAGCGGCATGCCAGACGTCAGGATGAATGACGTCGCCCGCCATCCGGAGGTCGTGAAAAAGGCCAGGGAAGCCGCGGACATGATACTCGCGCGCGACCCTGATCTGAGTTCGGATGAGGACAGGCCGCTCAGAGAGAGAGTGATGAAAATGTTCGGAGAGGATATGAGACTGGAGATATGAGAGTCATAACCGGGAAATACAAGGGAAGAAGGCTCGAGGCGCCTGTTGACGAGAGCGTCCGCCCTACGAGCGATAAAGTCAAGGAGGCTGTGTTCGACCTCCTCATGAATGACATATACGGCTCTGTCTGCTGCGATCTCTTCGCGGGGACGGGGAGCCTGGGCATCGAAGCGCTCTCAAGAGGAGCCGAGAGGTGCTATTTCGGCGATATATCAAGGGCCAGCATAAAGCTGATCTACACTAATGTGGAGAAGTGCGGGGCGCAGGATGACGCCGTGATCATAACGGGTGATTTCAAGAGGGTCCTCAGAAAAATACACGAGAAAGTCGACATTTTTTTCATAGACCCTCCGTAC
>JBJETC010000128.1:0-2739 GCA_051883115.1 Anaerovoracaceae bacterium | reverse complement strand
TGGCGTTCCTCCTCATATTCTGGTTCGCCCTTCTTTTCAGCCTCATCAGCAAAGAAAACACATCCGTGCTCGGCGCGATGTTCCTCATACCGGTCGTGAGCCGCGGTTTTTCCGGGAGCTGCGTCCTGACGTACACTCCGATCGGCCACAGCCAGTACGTGGAGAACGAGCACGACCCGGAGAGGGGGAAATGCAGAGCGGGGATAATCATCCAGCTTCTGATCTATATAGCCGCGGTCGAAGCTGTTTACTGCGCGCTCGGGAACATGAGGATGATGATAATCACTCTCGTGATGTGCGCGGTCGAGGCGGCCGTGAGCTTCATCGCGTGCGCCCACGGAAGGAAGCAGCTCGGCGGGATCTCAGGCGATATAGCGGGATATACTATCGTCTGGTCTGAGCTCGCGGCAGTTGCGGCTCTCGTTATAGCGGCGGATATGAGATGTTTCGGAGGTGTCGGGCCATGGTTCTAGTGACAGGCGGTGCCTATCAGGGCAAGACGGATTATGTGAAAAAAGAGTATGGCGTTTCGGACAGCGACATTTTCGTGTGCTCGCCCGACAGCGCTGAGATAGATACTGATAAAAAAGTCATAGCCGAGCTCGACAAATACGTGCTCGCGCTCGTAAAAGCCGGGAAGGACCCGGAGGAAGAGGCTCCGCGCGTCGCGGAGATGCTGAAGGACAAGATCGTGACGGTGACTGATATTTCCCAGGGCGTTGTCCCTGTGGACACCGTCGAGAGGGCCTGGAGAGAAGGAAACGGCCGCTTCACCGTTTACCTGGCGAAGCAGGCTGACACTGTCGTGAGAGTTTTCTGCGGCATACCGGAAAAGCTGAAGTGATATGGCTGAAGTGATAAGGCTGAAGTGACGATGAAAGGCGACGTATGTCTTCAAAGATAATACTGATAAGACACGGGATCACAGAAGGGAACGCGAGGCACTGGTTCTACGGCGCGGCTGATGTAAGCCTGCTGCCGGAAGGCGCCGAGACGATAAAAAGGTATAAGAGACAGGGGATGTACCCTGAAGTCCCTGAGGACGCTCAGTTTTTTACGACGGGCCTCCTGAGGACGAGGCAGACGCTCGAGCTCATATACGGAAAAAGGGAGTTCGGGGAAATACCCGAGCTCCAGGAGATGCACTTCGGGCAGGCCGAAAAAAGGACGTACGACGAACTCAGGGACCTCGACGGCTTCGAGGAGTGGTCGAAGGACACGACGGGAGACGCGAAGCTCCCGGGTGCCGAGTCCGCGAACGAGTTCCGCGCGCGTGTGAAAAGGGGCGAAACGAAGCTCCTCGATCTCCACAGGATGAAGGAGTGGTCTCACAGGCACGGCGGCCAGGATGCCGTAACGGTGGTCGTATGCCACGGCGGGGTGATCTCCGCCATGATGGACGACTTTTTCCCTGAAGTGCTCGGGACGATGTGGGACTGGATCCCTGACCCGGGCATGGGGTACGTCGTCGAGACAGCTGACGGCGATCCGTACATGTACACGAGGATCAGCGATATAAAGCGTCTCGGCCTGACTGTGAAAAATGATGCCGGGGAAAAAGCTCCCGGCCTGATCAGCGCTGCCGCGAAGAGAAAATACACGTTCTTCGATTACGAGATCGGCGCGCCGGGGTCGGAAACTATTGAAAAATCACTGAGGAAAACGCTCGTCTACGGCAGGCCCGAGAGGGACGCGTTCAGGCTGTCGGCGAAACTCCCGCTTAGCGCTGTCCTGCCGGAGCCGGGGAGAGCAGGGAATGCCGGGAAAGCCCCGGATCCTGCGGCGGCTGAGGCCTGCGCGTCTTCGTTCAGGAAGGCCGTCATATCATCTGTCGGACGTACGGCTGCAGGACAGCTCGATTATCTCGCCGCGGAGGTCACAGACAAAACAGCTGATGATTTCAATGATCTCAGCATTCTCGATGTTCTCATGGGGCTGAAGGAGCAGGGCTTTGCCTCGAAAGTGGGGATCGCATACAGGGGCACGCCTGAGAAGTTCGAAAAGCTCCTCGCTGAAAACAGCAGCGTCGACTTCGTCAGGTTCTCCGTGAACTACGCCGATCAGTACGCCGGAGACAGGCCGTCTGAAAGGTTCGCCGCGGCGGCGAGGAAGTTCTACAAGCCCGTCATGGTCGACGGACCGCTCAGGGGCGGCGTACTCGCATCGCCGGGGAAAAAGGCGGAGAAGGTGATCGCGGGACTCGATCCTGATTCGCAGAGTTTCGCGGAAAAGGACAGCTGGCAGCAGCTGAGATCCGAGAGAGGCATAAGGTGCGAGCGCAGAAAAGGACCTTACGGATCACTGACAGGCCGTAAGGGCAGGGCGTACCGCAGGAAGTGCGACTGCATCTCATGGGCGTACCGCTGCGCGATGACATCGATATCGGTCATAGTGACACTTTGCGCCGTTTCTACGAAAGGACACGCTCTCATGGACATAGACGCCGCGGAGGCTTTCAAGCCGCTCACGGCAGAAGAAAAAGCAGCCCTGGCCGAAGCCGGAGCTGCTGTGGATCTTAAAATATAATCTGATTTTAATATAAGCTTATCTTAAAATCATCATGATCTATACGAGGCTGATGGAGATCTCGCCTGTGTGCAGGACCTCCTGAAGGCCTTTTTTTTCGCCTTCCGTGTACTCGACGAGGAGCCCGCCGTCATCTTCGACCTCGAGGGCTTTCGCCTCTGTACCTTTGTCGTTGTAATTCGGATGGACGCGGATCAGCCTGCCGGTGATGAA
>JBJETC010000127.1:0-2760 GCA_051883115.1 Anaerovoracaceae bacterium | reverse complement strand
AAGATCGTAGGACCTTCAATGAAATCACAGGTCATCGTATGGCTGACGGCCTGCACACTTTTCTCGACACTCATGCAGAACGTCGCGATATGCGCGCTGTTCTGCCCGATCGCTGTAGCTATGCTGCACGCAGCCGGAGTTGATGAACTTGAGAAATCACCTCTTACAGTACCTATTCTCTGTGCTGTAGGATGGGGCGCCGGCCTCGGAGGTGTCGGCACACCGATAGGCGGAGCTATGAACGTAGTTACGATCGGAGCTCTCCAGGATTACCTCGGTCATGAGGTATACTTCCTCGACTGGGTAACACACCTTCTCCCATACCTTCTCATCACACTTGTCGTATGCTGCGTAGTAATGGTCATCCTGTTCGCGCGTCACGGCGAGAGACTTGAAGGAACAAAGGAATACTTCGATCAGGCCCTGAAAGAACTCGGACCTATGAGCTTCGAGGAAAAATTCAGCGGCATACTCTTTGTTATCGCTGTACTCGTAGCGTTCTGCCGTCCTCTTTATCAGAAGGCGCTGCCTACATTTGAGCCGGCATATGTATTCGCTACATTCGGTCTCGTATCCTGCTTCGTAAACTCGAAGAAGACTCACGAGCCTATACTTACATGGGAAAACATCTCCCAGAACATGCTTTGGGGAATGATCCTCCTGTTCGCCGGCGGCATCGCTGTAGGATACATGCTCAACTCTTCAGGAGCAGAAGCTGCCATCGGAAACATGATCAAGGGAGCGAACATCACCGGAGGACTTCCGGCACTCATCGTATTCGCGATCCTCGCAACGGCTATCTCAGAGCTCACGAACTCGACGGTATCAGCTTCAGTCTGCGTTCCTATCGTGATCTCATGGTGCCAGAGCCTGAACATGAACGCTATACCATACGTCTTCACGACAGTTATGGCATTTGAGGAAGAGATACTCCTTCCGGTCAGCGTTCGTTCCATCAACGTAGGATACGGCCTGAACCCTAACAAGCAGTTCATCTACGGTATTCCATTCTTCATCGTACGTGTTGTATGCGCAGTTGCCATAGGCTATGTATGCCTGACATTCTGGCCTGCATTCTCAGTACTCAGAGGATAGGATATATATTCACACTTTTGATCACATATCTGTCTACCTGCGCGCGGGAGCCGATCTCTCCCGCGGGTGGGAGCAAGGCCTCCGGTGATTGAGGCTTTGCTCCTGCGAAGGCGAATTTATAAATAATCTGTAACGCACCTTGATTTGTCATAAGCGGGAATGGTCAAACATTCTAAGCTTGACGGACCGATCATTCGTCCATACCAATTAGAATGATTTGTTAAAAAACATCTTTTTTTAACAGAATGGAGGAAATTCAAATGTCAGATTATCCAACAGTAGAAGAATTGGTAGCACGCTCCAGGGCAGCATTCAAGAAATTCGAGTTTGCGACACAGGAGCAGGCAGACGCAGCAGCACGCGCTACCTGCAAGGTAGTGTATGATAACGCGGAAGAGCTTGGCCCGATGGCGGCAGAGGAGTCCCGCATGGGAGATCCGAACGACAAGATCCAGAAATGCCGTGCAAAGTCATCACTCATCTGGGCAAGCATCAAAGACAAGAAGACAGTAGGCATTATTGACAGAGACGAAGAGAAGAAGATGCTCTACCTCGGGAAACCGATGGGCGTCGTAGCATGCATCTCACCTTCGACTAACCCTATAGTAACTCCTATGTGCAACGCGGCAGACGCGCTCAAGACGAGGAACTCCATCATCTTCGCGCCGCATCCGCGCGGAGTGAAATGCACACTCAAGGTAACGGAACTCTTCAGGAACGAGCTCAAGAAGCTCGGGCTCCCGGAAGACCTCGTCCTGACGCTTGAGCACGTTTCGATGGAAGACAGCGGCAAGCTCATGAAGGAAGCTGATGTCATCGTAGCTACAGGCGGACCTGGAATGGTCAAGGCTGCTTATTCATCCGGAAAACCGTCACTCGGCGTAGGCCAGGGAGATGTCCAGTGCATCGTCGACAGAGACGTCGACCTCAACGACGCGGCTGCAAAGATCGTTGCAGGCAGGAGCTTTGATAACGGACTCATCTGCCTCGGCGAGCAGACAGCATTCATCCCTGAGGAAAAGTTCGACGATTTCGTAAAGGCATTCAACGCCAACGGCGGATATTTCGTAACGGATCCTGAGGACACAGAGAAGGTACGCAGGGGCGTATTCCCTGAAAAAGGCGGACCTATCAGCCGTGACATCACAGGAAGGAATGCGATGGAGATCGCAGAGATGGTCGGGATCACAGTTCCTGAAGGGACAAAGGCTATCGGTGTAAAGCCTGATGCTCTCGGAGCAGGAGACGACCTCTGCCGCGAGAAACTCTGCCCGGTCATCTCGCTTTACCCTTACAAGACATGGGAAGAAGGAGTTGCAGGCATGGTAGAGAACCTCGAGAACGAGGGCAAAGGCCACAGCATCTCTGTACATTCGCACAACGAAGAACATATCGAATACGCAGCTGTAGAATGCTCAGTTTCGCGTGTCGTAGTAAACCAGCCTTCCGGCACAGTAGGAGGCGGTTCTCCGACAAACGGATTCACACCGACTACGACACTCGGATGCGGATCATGGGGCGGCAACAGCTTCAGCGGCAACTTCAACTACAAGCTGCTCATGAATATCACCCGCGTAGGATTCCCTTACGAAGAGCCTTGGCTCAAGGATCCTGAAGACGCGTGGAAATAGCGTCAGGATAAAATGTAATAAGCGCCGCATCGCA
>JBJETC010000126.1:0-2766 GCA_051883115.1 Anaerovoracaceae bacterium | reverse complement strand
TCATGGATCAGATTCTGAATTACCACGTGACGATAGACACATCCATATTAAGGCATGATGAGTCGATGGCGCGCTACCTCGTGCGCAAGCGCATGGAGATAGAGGATAAATACAGCAGGAAATATCCTGAGTGTTTCGCAACGTTCCAGTCCGGCAGGGAAAAATTCAGGGAAAAATACAAGGACACACAGCCGGAGCTCATAGAGGAGCTCGATGCCATAAGGAAATCGCTCAAAAAAGAAGATAAAGGAGAACAAGATGAGTAAATACAGACCTGATGATGATTATGAACCTATATCAATGTGGGGATATTTCGGCTATGAGATACTGTTCAGTATCCCTGTAGTAGGCTGGATCATCCTGATAATAAAGGCCGTTTCTGCGAGGAACGTCAATGTGAGGAATTTCGCGAGATCATATTTCTGCTTCCTCATTATAGCGATCGCGGTGATCATCATGATCCTCTCAGTGACGGGAGCGGCTGCGATACTTGAAAATTGAGGCGTTATGTAACCGTTAGCCTTTGGATACGCTGCCTGACCGGTGCGAAGATCAGGCAGTATATTTTTTTATTAAAAAATTAGCACTCGACTATTGACAGTGCTAACAATAATGCTATAATAAAGATGTCAAAAGGAAAGGCGAGAGCCTGGAGATAAGATGGGGTCCGAAAAGGGGTCGGACTTTTTACAGGAGGTAGATAGTATGTTTTATCCAAGCATTTTCAGAAATAGTTTCTTCGACGACGATGATTTTATGATGTCAGCTGATTCTGAAGGCGGTCTCATGAAGTGCGATGTAAGAGAGCTCGATGATGCATTCGTAGTAGAGATGGATCTTCCGGGACTCAAGAAGGAAGACGTCAAGATGCAGCTGAAGGACGGTGTCCTGAGCATCGAGGCTACAACGAACAGGAGCACTGAGGACAAGGACAGCGAAGGCAGATACATCAGAAAAGAGAGATTCCAGGGCACATGCAAGAGAAGCTTCTATGTAGGCAAAGACCTGCAGACTGAGGATATCAAGGCGAAGTTCGACAACGGCGTCCTTGAAGTCACAGTTCCTAAGAAAGCTGCTAAGCCGGTCGAGGACAATAAGTACATCGAGATCGAGGGGTAATAACATAATATATATATTTAAGCCGTCTCACAAATGTGAGGCGGCTTTTTTATATGCAATAGACAAATCAAGCGCTTGGAACTATAATAAATTAAGAACCAGAACATAATTTACCGGCAAAAAGGAGAATCAGTCATGCTGGATTTTCTTGAAGATGAAAAAATAGACAAAAATATTTTGAGTGACCTTAAGGATTTTCGGGAAGAGTTCGGCATACCTGACGACGGCAGAGTGCCGGTGCCGAGGTTTTACTATTATGGCAGAGACGTATGGGAAAAAGCGCTGACGGCGCTCCTCACAGGCAAGAACCTGCTGCTTACAGGATCAAAGGCTACGGGCAAGACGGTGCTGGCCGAAAACCTCGCGGCGGCTTTCGGAAGGCCTGCGTATAACATCTCGTTCCACGTCAACATGGACGCGGCATCACTCATAGGCGCCGACACGTTCAGGGACGGCGAGGTCGTCTACAGGGAGGGCCCTGTTACGCGATGCGTCAAGACGGGCGGATTCGCTGTCATGGATGAGATAAATATGGCGAAAAACGAGGCGCTCGCAGTTCTCCACAGCATACTCGATTACAGGAGGCTCATAGATATCCCGGGGTATGATCTCATACACGTCCATCCGGCAGCGCGTTTCATAGCGACCATGAACTACGGATACGCCGGGACTAGAGACCTCAATGAGGCGCTCGAGTCGAGATTCGTAGTCGTAAGGATGCCTTTTATAAAAAAGGAAAACCTGGTGAAGCTGCTAATGCATGCGTATCCGCGCCTCCGCAGGAAGTACGCCGAGATGTTCGCGGATCTATTCTATGACATCAAGAACAAGGCCGACAGTTCCGAGATCTCGGAGAAGCCGCTCGACCTCAGGGGGCTCCTCGATTCCATAGATATGTGCCAGTACGGGCTCGAACTCAACAAGGCGCTCGACATGGGCATCACCGATAAATCAGATGACGGATACGAAAGAGAGCTCATCGCGGACGTTATCAGGAGCCGCCTCCCGAAAAAGACTGCGACGGAAGATATTTTTGAGTAAAAGAGATGACGGCCATGGATGATTTTGAAACAAACGTCAGAAGGGCCAGGAACGTTATCTGGAACGCGTCGGGAGACTACAGCACGTCTCCCGCTTTTCTCGCGTGCTCGGGAAACAGCGGCGTCGACTTTTATCTCAACAACGTCATAGGTCTGACATACAGGCATTTCAGCGAGGAAAAAGTGAACGCCATGTTCGGCGGCTTCATAGGATACGAAGACCAGACATATATGGAAAAACTCGCGTGGACGGCTTTCGAGGACGCCGTGTTCAGGATGGAATCTGAGAAAAGGCCGGCGCTCTGCGAACTCAGGACCGAATTCGGCGAGAGCGAACTCGAGTCATATGAGGGGAATGTCGCTCAGAAGCCGGCGGACAATGTCCTGAAGGCGAAATACTCCGCCATGGCGGGGAAAAATGTCAGAATTCCTGAGAGGGACCAGAGGGACCGCACATTATATGACGCTCTCATCCTGCCGGACGGCGCAGATACGGACGAAGCTGTCGATACGATAAAGTACGCTGTCTTCACGTATTTCGGCATAGACCCCGCGCGAAAAAGGCAGAAAAGCCCTATTAAGAAGTGGGAGTTCACGAACTGGCGCC
>JBJETC010000125.1:0-2815 GCA_051883115.1 Anaerovoracaceae bacterium | reverse complement strand
TTTCTCACGCGTCACCCTGAGCCTGAAATACTCGTCAAGTACCGCTTTCATGCGCGAGATCACATCGTCTGTATCACACGATCCCGGGAATTCGAGCGCTTTCGCCAGTTTTTTCTCCCGCGGCGTTATCGTTATGAGCTTTTTCCCGAGGACGCTGCTCCAGCGGGCTTCTTCCTGGTCGAACACCTTCATGCTCTGGAGCATCATCTGCTGCCTCGAAAGCGTGCTCTTGTACCGGAAAAACTCTTCCGCTCTCTTCTTCCTTAAGTATTCCATGACCGGACGCTCAGGGAGCTCCTTCTCGTATACGCAGTTCTCGATCCCGAGCCACAGAATGGCGTTAGCTTCATCTGCGCCTCTCGAGGCTCCTATGGAGTCGAAAAACGATGATATCCTGTCGAGGTCGAGCCATTTTTTCACGAGCCCTATCACCATGTTGAAATACTGATCGTATTTCCCGTTCGGGAAAAAAGCCTGAAACGGGGGATCGAAATCGTAATCGCCCGCGGCGTTCCATATGATGTTGACGGCTCTTCTCGAAGCGCCCGCATAATGCTGTTTTATCATGGCGCGCCTCCGTTATCTCCAGATTGTCTCCCTGTCGAGGTCTACCGGTATGCGGCTCGAGATCACGTCCTGGACGAGTTTCCTCTCATACTCGTCAAATGTCTTGTTGACTATGCACATGTCGAGTGCGTCGCCGCATTTTACGCCTTTGCCCATGAGCTTTATCGCGTCGATGAGTCCTCTGAGGTCGAGGGCGCGTTCAGAGATCTCAGCGCTTTCCGCCTTTTTCTCTATCTCCATGAAAAGCTTCACGAACTGTCCCCTTATCTTGTCGTTCATGCCCGGGAATATGTCGTCAAGCAGCCTGTCGAGGTCGTTTTCCGAGATAAAAGGCATGTCTATGACCGCGAATCTCGAGCAGAGGGCTTCGTTCAGATCGCGTGTCCCGGCGTAGCCGTAGTTCATCGTGCCTATGAAGCGTGCCGCGTCGCTCACAGGTATCCTGTCATACCCCGCGACGTCTATCACGTGGCGGAAGTCGAGCGAAGCGTGGAGCACGGCAAGGGCTTCGTTCCTCGCCATGTTTATCTCATCGAGCACGCCGAAGCCGCCTTCGACTGCGCAGTTATATATCGGGCCCGGCCTGAACGATACCTTATTGCCGTCATACGTATCTGTACCGATGAGGTAAGCGGCGTCCACGTTTATATGGAAGCTCACGTCCCAGAGCGGCCTTCCGAAGAGCGCCGCAAGATCCTCGGCGAGCACGTTTTTCCCCGTAGCTTTCGGCCCCGCGAGCAGGATGTTCTCTCCGCAGAGCACGGCTGCAATGGCCTTGTTCCAGACATCGGTGCCGTAGTAAAGATACTGCACCTGAGGTATCCTTTTCTCGGCCTCAGCGCTCACAGAACAAGCTTTCCTGAACTCCTCCGCGTCCTTCAGGAGGTCTTCCGAGACCCCTTCTTCATGTAAAAAAGTAACAAGATCTTTCATCTGAAACCCCTTTTTATCTATAGTCCGAAACGAGGAACATAGGCTTTACAGCCACGACCTCGTCGTATTCCTGCTGTGACACCGTGACAGACTTGTTGAGCGCTTTAAGGTCGTCTTTTACTGCCTCAAGAGCTTCTTCTGCTGTTTCCGCTCTGCCCTCTTTTACTACCCTTATCATCCTTTCGAGGACCACAGGGTGAGCGTAGCGCGCCGGCACAGGGAATCTTTTTTCCGTTGAGATATATTTTTCACACGCGTCGACGGCCTTGTCCCAGTCGCCCTGCACGCGCTTCCTGGAGTTCCGCCCGATCGGGACGAGGTTCCCGGAGAGCGAGAATATGAGGAAAGCGCCTCCGAAGAGCAGGAAGTACATCCAGTATCCGTATCCCATGCGCCATACAGGGTACGCTGCCGCGAGGAGCGCGATCGAGATGACGAATATGCTTATCCCGAGTGCTCTCCTCCCCGTCGAGACGTTCTGCTGGACCCTCAGTTTACCGGCCGCGTATGAAAGTTCACGGTAAAGGCCGGCATCCTGCTCGAGGTAGTCTTTCGCGTATTCGAGCCTGCTCACCGTCTGTTCAGCCTTGTCAGAGAGTTTCTCGAGATAGCGGCTTTCCTCTTCGCGCGCAGCCTCCTCGAGTTTCCTTTCGGCGTTCCTGCTGTGCGTCGGGATGTCTGTGAAATTATCCTCTATGTACGCGAGCACGCGGTCCACATCGCGCTCATATTTGAAATTGCATCGTTTTATCGTCCCGTTCGTCAGTTCGACGACGAGGTACGACATTGCGCCAAAGGCTCCTATGCCTGTGAATCCGCCCTTGCTCATCGCGATCTGCTTGTAGACTCTCACGACATCTTCCCACACTGCGTAATAGCGCATATGGATATAGAAGCTGTTGAGGTATATGGCGTCGCGTCCTATGCCGACAGGACCTATTTTCCGGCACATGCTTTTATCGCGTCTGAGGTCATCGTCGCTCAGCGCGTGTTCTCCTATGAGTACAGGTTTCACGTCTTTTTCCTTTCTCTTTCCGGTCCCGGCGGGAAAAGCAGGCTGCGGCCGCATGACCTTAGCCTCCTGCTTTTCCCTGCCTCTGAGACCGTTTTTATGACTATTATATACCCCTTACGTCATTTATGAAAAAGGCGGGGATAGTTTTCCCCGCCTCTTGTCCTTCCGCCGGTCATCGCCGGCCGTTTTTCATTTCAGTCTCTTCCGACCTGTCCTTTTTTCCTCACTGCAGTTTAGCTGCTGCCTTTTCAGGAGCGTTCTTTGCGTGCGCGAGGAAGATAGCCAGGAATACTACTGCTA
>JBJETC010000124.1:0-15936 GCA_051883115.1 Anaerovoracaceae bacterium | reverse complement strand
CTCGCGGCCGCTCCGGGTAAGGTCGGACCGCGCCTGGTCGATCGCGGCGCGGACCTCCTTCACGCCGGCCGAGACGGCCGAGACCTCGACGAAGGCGCGGTCGGTCTGACCACTGACGATGGCCCCGATCGTCGTCTTCCCCGTGCTCACACCGAGCAGCGAGTATTCGTGATCTATGTCGATGAACTCCTCTACGAGGACGTCTATCACCCTGACTTTCGGGAAATCCGAAAGCGCCTCGCAGAGCTCGTCCCTGCTGTCGCAGCGTCGCATCTTCGTCTTCGTGCCGCGGCGGCTCATGTTAGGCTTCACGAAACACGGATATCTGATGTCGTCAGGTACCTCGAAATAGCCGCGGTCTATCCTGATCGTCCTCGAATCAGCCACTCTCAGGCCGGCCGCCTTCGCGAGAGCCTTCTGGCGCGACTTGTCCATCATCATGTCGATGCCGCCCTGCTTTTCATTGATGCTCGAGAGATAATAGTAATCTTTCAGTTTATTATAATAAAGGTCGACTGTGTCGGCCACGACATCGTCGGACGTGACGAGAAGCTTCTTCTGATCCGGATCGGCTAGCTCGATCAGCTTGTCCGCGAGGACGGAATCGCGCCTGTGCGATATGACGGAGTGATAACGCCTCACATATCTGCTGTAAGCGTCCGGCTTGAGTCCTCTCAGGAAGTTCCTGAACCTCAGCCTCTGCTGGAAAAGGCGGAGCACTTCGACCTCATAACCGGCCTTGCCTATGGATCTCGCGAGACAGAGGTTCGTCCCGTAGTTCCTGCCGACGACCATGACCTTGTATTCGGCTTTATCCCACGCGTCCCTGTTCTTTTTCCATATCTGAGGGTATCTGAAAATATACGGCGTGAGTTTCCTGCCCGGAAAAACGATGAGCCTGTAGAACCAGCGGCGAAGGAAGCTCCTGAACCTCCTGCTGCGCGAACGCCTGAGATATACGCGCGCTATATCTCTCACCGGAGCGGAGTCCCGGTCGCGCGGCGACAGGAGGACGAGGCCGGCTTTTTTCTCCTCTCTCCTGGCTCCTCTCAGGCTTATCCTGCCCTTCATCACAGCATCCCACAGTTTTTTCTCATCAAGATACGTCTTACCGAAGCCGCTCGAAGCGTCAGGCGTATGATCATACGTCATGCCGAGAGCAGCCTCCGCAAGCACGGCCGGAAGATCTGCGCCGCTCCTTCCAAGCGCCGCGAGAGAAGGCGAACAGCCGAAATCCATGGAGTCGAAATATATGACACCATCTTTTACAGATAACTTCACGCTCACCATGCCCCTGTACCTGAGCGACGCGAGCATGCTCCTTACTTTTTCCATAGTCCCGTCCGGCAGGTCCTGAGACATGAGCAGCCCGCCGAATTTCGGAAGTTCTGTCTTTTTCCCGAAAACATCAGTCTTTCCGCCGCAGCCGGCTCCATCCTCGCCAGGGAGCGCATCATCAGCCGCACCGCCGGCCTTTGCGCTCACGGCCGCGCAGCCTGCAGTCACGATGTTTCCGTCATCACACACGGCCGGTATCTGTATATCGAAATCATGTTCGAAATCAGCCCTCGCGTGGGCGTTCCTGGCCGGCGATCTGTCTCTCATCGCGTTCAGCGCCCTGTAAACATCGTCACCGGTTTCGCACGTATAATCCTCACGCCGGAAGACCCTGATGATATTCGCAGGACTGATGACACACGGGAAAGTCACATCATAATGCACGAGCTCCCACCTGCGGGGATCGTTTTTCAGCGGGAATATCCAGGAATCCCTGACATTAAGGCCCGCCGCGCGTGCCGCATCTTCAAGGAACGAAATGTCGAAGAGCTGCTTCATCCCCGGCGCTTCATCGTCTGCAGGACCCGTCATGACAAAATAACGCGAGAATTCTTCCCGGCCTTCATCTGCTGCCGCTGCGCAGTCATTGCCTGCCGGAAAAAGGAGCGGCTTCTCTCCTTTTTCGCTGTACTCCCTGCCGATCGCGGTAAAAGCCTCCCTGAACATGTCAAAATCGCCTGAGTTGAGGCGGGGCGCGACGATCTCCCGCGCTTCCCGTATATACATGCTCGATGCGACGCCTTCTGAATCGCCCTCTTCCGCCACTATCGCGACGAGATCGACGGTAAAGCCGGCCTCCCCGAGGAGCCTGACTGCCGTAAGGCCTCTGATCTCGTTCCGAGCGAGGACAGTGACAGGCACGTGCATGTGTTTTTCTTCTGATCCCGTTGTATTTTCCGAATTATTCCTCATTTTTCCCTGTATTTTTCTTTTTTCCCCTATACTTCATATATACAGGCCGCAGTGCCGACGCCGCACGCGCCATACGCCCGAAGTCTCTCCACGGCGCTTCATCGGCCGGATCCCGGATAAAGCAGACATCCGCACTGGATATGATCCTTCGCGCATCATCGGCCGTGATCCCGCCGCTGAGATATTCCTCGAGGATGAGCTTCTCACTGGCGAAGATCTTTCCTGCCTCTGCATTTCTCACATCAGGAACGTGTCCTGAAAAAAAGTATTCCGCCATCGCTGCCGGCAGATCTGTCCCGCACGCGCTGCACACGCGCCCGGAAGCCCCTGCCCTGAGATTCAGCTCCGTGAAGTACATCGTCCCGTCGTCAGCCTCTATGAAATCGGCGTCGAAAAGCCCGGTGTATCCGATCTTCCCGAGCATCCGCCGGAGACCTGCTGCCGCGCCGCCCAGCGATCCCGCCGGTACGGTCTCACCTGAAAGGGCGACGCCTTTCCTCGCTCCGCTCCCGGAGCACCTCGCCCTGATGGCGCACGGGCACACGATCCCGTCAGGCGAACTGAAGCCGAGCAGGGAGTATTCAGCCCTTACCGGTATGTATTTTTCCACCAGCATGCTGCAGCCCGCCGCCTGCAGCGCGCCGCGGAGTTCACGCATATCACGGCACTTTTTGATCATGCCCTTTTTCCCGTCCACAGTCCTTGCCGGCTTGACAAAACACGGAAACGAAACAGCGCCGGCTGCCTTACCGGCATCATCAGCCGTTTCGGCGATCACCCCCGGCACCGTCCCGAGCCCTGCCTCACGCGCCAGCTTTTTCTGCAGCATCTTGTCCATCAGCCCGGAAATGCCTCCCCGGCGGCCGCCGGCAGAAGGCACGTGATAACGCTCTTTCAGAGTGTCGAGGTTCCTGTCGATCATGTCGGCCGAAAAATCGTCGACCGGGACCAGGAGCGCCTTCCCGCGGGCCGGCGCCATTTCCACCAGCTTCTCAGCTGCCCCGGCGCCTTTGTCCGAAGCACAGGCATCACATTTTTCATAGCGCCTCACGTATCTGCTTTTCCGCTCCGGGTCAGCTTGACTTACGATGTGAGCCGGGTTTTTCCCGCCGCGGCCGATCCTCAGGACAGAAACGCCGAAGCCGGCTTCCCCGAGGTCCCTCACCATGCAAAGTATATTGCTGTAGTTTTTCCCGACGACAACTGCAGATTTTTCCGGGACGCCTCCGCCGCCGGAACATCCTCCGCTCTCCAGCCCGGCGATCCTTTCCAGTATAAAATCGGCCATGGTGCCTGCCGTGTCTCCAAGCTCTATGTCGATATATTTTTTCGAAAAAGCCCTGAGCCTTTCGAAGTCATACGGCTCATCGAGCGCCCGCGCAAGGCCGGACGCTTTCCTGAACTGATACGGCGCCACAGCCTCCCTGCTGTACTCGACATTCAGGCCGACATCTTCCCTGTATTCATCAAGATCGTACGTATAGAAAAAAAGCGGCTTGCCGGCGAGCGAAGCCTCAACGGCAAGAGCCGAATAATCCGTTACAATGGCGTCAGCGACAGGGAAAAGATCATAGACGTTTTCAGCCTCGACTGTTATGACACCGTTGATCACAGCGTCTTCGCCGATGTTAGACCTGTCCAGGATGTGCCTGTGGAGCACGAGGTTCCATCTGCCGGTGTCGAGCGCGGCAAGAAGCCCTTCTGTGTCAGGTTCCCCGTTCTTCCTGATCGTGGGCACATAGAGGAGATTCTTTTTCCCGTTGGCGAGCTGCGGCTCGCGCTCCTCGAGCGCTTTCCGCTTTTTTTCCGTATCTGTCAGGATATAGTCGAGCCTCGGCAGGCCGAGTTTTACGATCTTGTTTTTACCGCACCCGAACGCTTCTTCGAAAAATCCCGCTGTGACATCGCTGCACGACGCGACGTGATCGTAATTCCTGTGCATGTGCATGACTTCGGCGAGCCGGCGCTTAGCCCCGGAACGCTTCCCCACAGTCTGGAGCCCGAACTTCTTCACGGCCGCGGACGCATGCCATATCTGCATGATCTCCTGCCCCTCAGCGTGGTCCAGCACGCTGACAGGGATGCAGTACGTATCAGTGACGATAAAGCGCGATTCGGCCATGTTCTTCATCTGCCTGAGGATATGGAAAAAATATCTGATGCGCGACGATGCGCTTTTCCCGAGCCTGCGGCAGAGCACCGCCGTCTCGAGCGTCACGTCCTTTTTTTCAAGTGCCTCCCGGAGGAGCCTGAAATCGAGTGTCTCGCTGTCCTCCTCGCGGCTCAGCATAGTGACCTTGTGTTTTTTCCGCCCGTGCAGCATCAGCCTGTATATCACGTTCAGCAGGGGGCCCATCACCCTCAGAAGCGGTATCAGCCTGACGTCGTTCATATGCCGGACACTCCCGTGACACGATGCCCCGCAGGCATCTTCAGTCTCCCGGCTTTACCGCTCCCGCCGGATCCCGCGCCCGACATGATGTTTTCCTTGATCTGCGTCGTCGAGACTTCAGGCGTCCTCGGCAGATAAACCACTTCGCACAGGCTTTTCAGGCTGTCGAATTTCCCTGTCCAGTCATCGCCCATCACGAGCGTGTCTATCCTGAACTCCCTTATATCGCTCGCCTTCTGATCCCATGACGATTCAGGTATCACGAGGTCCACGTATCGTATAGCCTCAACGAGTTCTTTCCTGGTCTCGTAGTCGAAATAGCTTTTTTTATGCTTGCACTGCCAGTTGAATTCATCGGTCGAGACCGCCACTATCAGATAGTCGCCGAGCTGTTTCGCACGCCTGAAGAGATTGACGTGCCCGTAATGAAGGAGATCGAACGTCCCGTATGTTATCACTCTTTTCATGATTATCTTAAGTGCCCTCCCGCACAAAACACTCTGTTCACGAATCTTTCCGCCGCTTTGCCATCGTTCAGACAGTTGATCCTTTGATTGAACTCCCTGTATTTTTCATCAGGCTCCCAGTTCTCCCCCGTGCTCCTGATGCACGCTGCGAGCTCGCTGCCCGATGTCACGACGGGTCCGGGGAGTTCGTCGAGTCCGAGGTAGAATCCCCGGAGCATGCTCTCGTATTTTTCGAGGTCGTACATGTAAAAAATGATCGGCCGCCTGAGTATGGCGTAGTCGAAGAAAACGCTGGAATAGTCTGTTATCAGCATGTCGGAGGCGAGGTAGATGTCGTTGATGTCATCAGCGTCCGATACGTCGTAGACGAAGCCTGCGAATGCCCCGGTGTCGAGATCATCGTGCACAAGGTAATGCGCGCGGTAAAGGATGGCATAGCTGTCTCCGAGTTCTTCCCTCAGCGTGCTGAAATCCATGTTTATATCGTATGTGTATCCGACGTCCGCGTCGTACTGGTCATCGCGCCATGTCGGCGCGTAAAGTATGAGCTTCCTTTTTTCCCCTGAAAGCCCGAGTCTCTCTTTTGCCTTTGAAACCGCATCCGGCCCGGGAGCAGCGAGAGCATCATCCCTCGGATAGCCGAGTTCCAGGACAGCGTCCTCACGCCCCGACGCCCTGAGATTCCACGCGCTCGTGAATCTCTCAGTGCTGAAAGCGCACGGCGACAGGAGATAAGTGAAGCGCTCCGCGTCGGACCTGTATTTGTACCTGATGTCCTCCTGCGTGTTCATCGCGTTCTCCGTGCCCTCGAGGTCGTATCCGAGGCGCTTCAGCGGCGTCCCGTGCCAGCACTGGACGTAGACCTAATCCGGCCCCGGGACCCACCAGTCAAAAGCCCTGCTGTTCAGGATCCAGTACTTTGCCGCGTGCAGCCACCTGATGCACTCGCCGGAATCTATCCTGACGACATGCGTGCGCTCATCAGCCTCCAGAAAACTGTAGGCCTCCGGCTCCCTGAACGCCCAGACGAACGTCCAGTCCCGGAACTCCGGTGCGCCCTGCATGTATTCGTACACCGCCTTCGGAGTGCAGCTGCAATTTTTGCCATTGTATGATGAAAAAAATACGGTCCCGGGATCAGTGCATATACCTCTCCCGAGTGAGCTGTATCTCCTGCGCTTCGCCGTATTTCTCACGTTTCGCATGATATTCCTGAGCCGCGGCGACCGCATGGCCATAGACCTGATAAGACTGGAAAATTTTCGATCTGTCATTTCAAACGTCACAGCGGCGCCGGATATCGCCGGAGCCCGGGTACACCCCGCAATTATCAAATAACTATCAAAACCGAATAAAGTATAATTTACTCGTGTAAAGTGTCTGTTAATACGCCGTTATACTGTTTTTAATATTCTGTTATGAATAAATGCCTTCCCGGCGGATGTGTATTTTATAGAACGCAGTTGAATGCAGTTGGAAAAAGAGAAAAGCAAGCGGCGCCGGGTGCCTGATCCATGAAAAAAAGCTCCCTGCAGGATCGGGGAGCTTCCGTGTTCCGGAAAAAATTTACCGTTTTCAGAAAAAATTCCTGTTTACCTTTTTACAAAAATAAAGGGAGCAGGCCGCTCGTGCCTGCTCCCTGATATCCGCGATATCTGTCTTTTTATCACTTATGAAGCCGTGATGGCTATAAGTTTTTACTTTACCGTAACTGTAACTGTCTTATAACGTCCGTTCTGAGCGATCACGTAGACTGTGCATGTCCCGGCGCTTACACCTGTGACCTCGCCCTTGCTGTTTACCTGTGCAACAGCCTTATCTGATGACATGAATCTGAACAGTGCTGCGTGTGAGCCTCCGAGGAACCTGCGGCCCTTCTTGAGCTTAGCCTGCTGAGCGTCTACTGTATCGTGACCGTTTACGGTAAGATCCATCGTAGACTCTGTTACGCTTACGGATCTGGCTTCTGTAAATCTCTTGCTGTATCCGGCTCCGATAACGTGAGCGCTGTTGCTCTTTGCGATGAAGACTCTCTTGCCTTTTACTGTCTTGTAAGCTTTTACGATGAACTTGTAGTTTCTGTACTTCTTCAGGCCCTTCTTTGTAAGGGATGTTCCCTTTACTGTCTTGCAGAACTTCAGCGGTCTGCTGCAGCGGCCGTAGTAAACCTTGTAAGTATCAGCTCCGCTTACCTTTGTCCATGAAAGTTTATCTGCTGTGCGTTTTGTCTTTGCTGTGAGCACGAAAGCAGGCTGATAGATATAGAATTTGACGTAGTCTGACTCGACGCCCTTGACCTCAGCTGTAGCGGCTACAGATGCCTTTACGTAGTATGTGCCAGGGAGTGTCGGCTTCTTAGAGAGTGCCTTCTTGTTCTTGTCGTAATACTTATATGTCGGTGTACCGTATTTTGCCTTGGCCTTAGGCTCATTAGCCTTTTTACCGAACGTCCAGCCTTCTATATGGAGTTTCTCCGTCCATTCGTTGGTAAGCTTGATAGGTTCGATAGTATAACCATTTGAGTCCTTTTTGATGGAATATCCGCTTGGTATTGATTTGCTTGAAGGCATTACCGCGAACGTTCCGCCTGTGATAGTGAAATTTAACGCGACATTGCCGTCAAGGCGGTTAGTGAAGGTCCCGCCGGTAATGGTTGTTTTAGCCGCTGTATATTTTGCCTTTTCTGTATCATCCGTTTCATTGCACCCGAAGACAGGATATACGCCCAAAATTTCCCCATTATTTTTTATTACCAGCGTAGCTGTGAACGTACCGCCGTTTATCGTGAGGTCTCCCTGATCCAGCAGTTCGCCGGAATCGGATTTGTTGCTGTCATCCAGTTCGCCGGAATCGGATTTGTTGCTGTCATCTCGTAGATTTTTTATGAGATTGTATTTTGCTGTGAAATCACCACCATTGATGGTCATCTTGTTCCAGTTGAGAATCGCATTCATCGCGTTCTTGAACGTACCGCCGTTGATCGTAACGACACCGCCGTCATCGTTCTTCACGTTCGATCTTCCGCCGTCAAATGTGCCGCCGTTGATCGTAAGTTTCGGATTTGCCTGATTGACACCGTCTACATATCCGTTGTTTGGATTTGATGAGTCCTTATATGAATAATATCCGTTCTCGATCAGAACAGATTTTTCAGAGTTTCCTTTTTCAGAGTTTCCAATGTAGACAGTGACAGGGTCGTTGATCGTCATATCGCCGTGGTTTACTAAGACGTAATACTGATCGTTTCTGGTATCCTGAAGCTTTACATTGCCTTCAATAGTTGTCGTTCCGTTGTTGAGGACAGCAGGCTGTCCATCCATGGTATTTTCTACGACACTTTCTTTAGACGCTGTATTTGTCAGTGTGAGTGTCGCTCCCCTCTGGACCAGGATCGTCGGACCATTAAGACTTTCAACAAGTTTATTCCCGTTGAGATCGAGTGTTACGTTTGAACCGGAAAGAATCGTGATCGAATCTTTTACTCTAACTCCTGTGCCTTTAAACTTGAGATCAAGGTTTCCCTTTTTATTAAGTTCATTTTGAAGTTGTTCAAACGTATCTACCTCAGTTGGCGTTGTTCCCGTGCCTGTCGGTTCCGCGAAAGCCGGGATCGACATCGCCAGCGTCATCGCGACAGAAACGAGCAATACGAAAAATTTTCGCAGTCCTTTCTTTTCCATAATAATACGCTCCTTAAACAATAACTTCTGTCCGGGACATTTCCCATCTGCCCCGAACTATAATCTAAACATCAACATTCCTGATATTAGAATAATTCTATAGTGCATATTTTTCAACTTTTTGGCAATAATAATACCATTTTCATTCAATATTGAAATATTACAACAAATTCAGAATCTTGTATCGATTCGGATACATGATAGAAAAACATTTTTCCATATATTCTCTGCACCAAAAAAACATTTTTACTCCGCTGCCCGGTAATTTCCGGCCACAGAAAAAGCCCCGGCCGCAGATGATACCGCAGCCGGAGCTTTAGCTTTTTAACTTTCCCGGATATTCATTTTTCCCTTTGACGAACGTTAGAGCGGTCAGGGGATCTTCAGAAATTCCCTTTACTCAGTCGTCGAGATTATCGTGTTGTTCTTCGTGTCGATCTGGCTGACCTTCATGTTCTTCGCTTCCTCAGGATCGACGCTCTCTAGCAGGCCGAGCAGGCTCGGACTCAGGTAGACTGTCTTGAGCTGCTTGCCGTGGAGCGTTACCTTACTGTATTCAGTGAAGTTCTGGCCCTTGATGTAGTAGCGGCCGCCGACACTCACGATCTTGTCGATCTTGATATCCTTGACGCCCATCTTCATCGGCCATCTCCTGTACGGATTGTGGCCGCCGTAGACATAGCAGTTTCCGTACAGCATGTCATACCCGAGCATCTTCAGGTTCTTAAGGTAGTTCTTCGAACTGTGATCCTTGTCCTGGTGGTACTTGATCGTAGTACCCGTGTGGATGCCGACTCTGTCGAACACGTCAGCCGACAGCTGGTACGCGTGAAGATCCTTGTTGACCTTCTTCATCTTGTAGTTGCTCCAGACGACGTACTGTGTCTGGTAGAGGTTCTTCGCGTCATAGTTCGACTCACTCACGTCGAGCGCCGGGATGTGGTCGCCGTACATGACGAGCACGACCGGCTCATCGAGCTTGCTGAGCTTCTGAGTGAGCTTTTTCACGAACTGGTCCATCTCATGGACCTGGTTTACGTAATATTCGTATTTGTTCTTGAGCTCCTCGTTCGGGGCCTTCGTCACCTTTATCTCAGGATCCTTGAGGACCTGCTCTGAAGGATATTTTCCGTGACCCTGGACGGAGATCGTGTAGATATAGTCTCTGCCGCTTGTCGAATCAAGCGTGTCCACGATCTGCGACGTCAGGATCTTGTCTTTCGCCCAGCCCTTAGGTGTTTTCTCAACATTACTCATGTACTCGACCGAAGTGAACGTATCGTAGCCCATGTTCGCGAATACTGTGTTCCTGTTGTAGAAAAGCGCCCTGTGGTTGTGGATGGCGTGCGTCTTATATCCGAGGCTCCCGAGGTCTCTGGCCGTGCTCTCACATGGCGTGTCCTTGAGGACCGACTTGAACGGGTATTCTCCCGGACCGAAGAACTTGACTGAAAGTCCCGTCATGACCTCGAACTCCGTGTTGGCCGTCCCGGCTCCGCAAGCAGGAACAGTGAGGCTCCCTGAAGAGTAGTTCTTCATGAGCGAACGGTAATACGGGATCGGATCCTCCGAATACTTGATGTTCGTGAACTTCTCAGGGTCTACGAACGACTCGAGCTGGAGGAAGATTATATTCGGGTACTTGCTGTCCTTTGACGCCGCGACCTTCGAATTCCCGAGGTTCATGACGCCGTCGCTGCCCGTCTCTTTGTCGGTAAAGATCTTGTCTATGTTTTTCTTTGAATAGCCCGAAGGCTTGTGGATGCCGGTGTTCATCCATGTGTTGATGAAACAGTACGGCACGCCGTAGTCCCTGTACGCATATGCGAGGTTCCCGAAGAACGTGCTGATGACGCCCGTGTTTATCATGAGCATCGTCATGAGCACGGCAGCGGCGACCATGCCGGCCACACCGGATATGACTTTCTTGTAGTTTATTTTTTCCCTGAGCTTAGGCCCGCGCAGCGCGAGCATGACGAAGAGCACGACGATCACAGCCACGCCGGCGACTGTAAGTCCGATCTGCACGACAGAGAAATAGTTCGTCATGATCGTCGCACCGTCCGTGATGGCCGTGAGGTCCTTGGTGGTAAAAGGCGTCATTCGCTGCGTCAGGATGATTCCGTTCGCGATACCGATCGTCGCCCAGATCGCGCTTATCAGCGTTATGAAAAACGTCCGCTTGTGGAAAAAAGCGGCTATCGAGTATGTTGCGGCGATTATCAGCGTGTTCGTCAGGAAAACGAGCGGCTTATGCACCATATACAGGATGCCGCCGAGTCCCGGCGTCGTCTGCCTCGCAAGCGTCTCTATGAAAAGGTTCATGAGGAAGCCCGCGATGAGACTGACTACGAATATGTTGTGGAAAAATCTATACGATTTCTTTTTCTTTTTTATCTCTATAGCGGCAGCTTTCTGGGCGTTCTTTTCCTCCCGGCGCGCGCGTTTCGCGGCGCGTTTCTCGAAGATCGCCTGCTGCCTCGGTGACAGGACCTTGTCCCTGTCCTCACCGTCTTTCTTGTTTAAGCCTGAAAAAAAACTCATTTTCCGAAATATCCCCTTTTGTAAAATCCATCCGATATGGCGGCGAAGTCCTGCGGACTCAGCGTTTCCGCCCTTCGTTTCCCGTCGATCCCGGCCTCCTCGAGGACTTCATTTATAACGTCCTGAGGGACGCCCGTGACCCTGAGCGAGTTGCGGAGCGTCTTGCGGCGTTGGCTGAACGCGGATTTTATGCACCTGAAATACAGGTCCCTGTCACAGACGTCGACGAGCGGCTTTTCTCTCAGGTCGAGCCTCACCACTGCCGAATCGACTTTCGGCTGCGGCATGAAAAGCTCGCGCCCCACGAGTTCCACGAGTGACGCTTCCGCGTAATAATCGACGGCCAGAGTCAGCGCGCCGTATGCCTTTGAGCCAGGATCCGCCATGACCCTGTCTGCCACCTCTTTCTGCATCATCACCGTCATGTTGTCTGCCGGGATATTGTCATCCAGCAGCTTTAAGAGTATCGGCGATGTGATGTAATACGGCAGATTGCCGATGATGACTGTTTTGTCGTATTCCTTCTTTTTATATTCCTTCGCGATAAGTTCGGCGAGGTCCACGTCGAGGATGTTCGCGTTTATGATCTCGACGCTGCTGTAGTCGAGCAGCGTGAACTTCATTATCTCTATGAGGTTGCTGTCGATCTCTATCCCGATGACTTTTGCCGCCTGCTCTGCTGCGGCCTGCGTAAGTGTCCCGATGCCCGGTCCTATTTCTATGACGAGATCGCCGGGGCCGATGCCTGCGCCGTCGATGATGCCGCGTACGGCTTCTCCGCTCGTCAGGAAATTCTGACCGAGGCTCTTCGAGAATTTGAACTTATACCTGCTCTTTATCGCCTTTATTACTGATGGATCGTAAAGCTCCATAAAATTCTCCGCGTGTAATCCTGTAACTGTTCAGCTTCTTCAGCATGGCGCCCGTGTTGCCGTACGCGAACCCAAGCACGTCGGCGAGTGCTTCGCGCCTCTTCCTGCTGTCCGGTGCTCCCGTGAGCCCCGCTTCTTCCATATCTTCCATGGTAAAAACGTCCCCCTCAGGTCCGCCTGCTCCTGCGGTGCTCTTCACCTTTGCCAGGGCTTTCCTGATATTTTCCGGCGAAGCGTTTTCTACACCTATGTTCCCCCTGAAATCGGCTTCTGCTCTCGGCATGAAAGCCTCCTTCGCCTCAGGGTATCTTTCCTTTATCTTTTTTCTGATAAGACTGCCGGCGTGGTCGGGGTCCGTAAAAATGATGATGCCGCGTGCCGCATATGCCTTGTCGATCTCTTTCCACATCTCGTCGGACATGCCGAATCCGTGTGTCTCTATCGTATCAGCGTCTACGGCCGATGTGACCCTGGCTGTATCGTCGCGGCCTTCGACCACGATGACCTCGCTGATCTTCGGCTTCGCGGCCCCGCCTGCGGCGCCCGCCTTTTTACTTTTTTCATCAGTTCCCTGTGTCACTGCTGCTGTCGTCTCCATCGTCTATGATAAAAAGCGTCTCGCCCGGCTTTATCATCTTCAGTTCGAGGCGCGCTCTCTTTTCTATGTAATTCTTGTCGTTTATATCCTTGAGCTCATCGTTCATGTCTTCTACTTCCTGCTTGAGCTCTTTGTTCTGGGCCTTCAGTTCCGCCTGCTCCTTTCGGAGCCTGATGACGTTCCTCACCTGCACACCGAAATAAACGATGATTATGAGGACGATCACCGACATCGTCATGCGGAGCCGGTTTATCCTGTATCTCTTTTTTCTTTTTCTTCTCTTTCCGGTGTTTGAGTATGCCATCGTATATCCCTTCTGAATTGCCAATTTAATATTGTAACAAAATCAGGCGGATCTATTCATGAAGTTTTCGTGGATTTTGCCCATTCTGCGGCTTCCTTCATGCGTTCAGGCACGCAGGTGCAGCGTTCACCCATGTCTGTGATGCCTGTGTCGTTGCATTTGTCGCAGAGATATTTCACGTCGGTGTAGTCCGGCTCGTAGTTATGCTCTGTCAAAATGACCGCGCGTTCCTCCGCGAGGCTCTCCATGCGCTTCTTTCTCTCGACGCTGGCGCCTCTGTCTTCTCCCATGAGGAGGGCTTTGGAAAGCTGCGCTCCTATCTTCTGGACTTCGTCGTCTATCTCCCTCACGCGGGGTATGTTCCTGTAGACCTCGTCCGTGCGCTGATAGGCTTCGCGCTGCTCTTTCGCGCGGAGGTGTTCGAAATACTTGTTGAGCACTGACATCGATACCTGCTGATCGTTGACGTCGGCGCCTGTCTCTGCGGCGCGGTTCTCCCAGTTCTCGAGGACCTTGTTTACATAATTAAAGTTCGGGCTCGAGATGCCGGTCGTCTTGCCGCAGGCTTCGAGGACTTTGTCCATGCTGAAGCCCATCTCGTCGAACCAGCTGTCCATGATCTTTTTCTCCGCTTCAGAAGGCTGTCTCGTGAACCCGAGCGCTTTCATGACGCGTCTGTACCTGTAGAATTTCTCGTCTACTTCCTGCAGGTACTCATTGACCTCGTCGATTGTCCTGAGGCCGTCCCTGTACCAGTTTTTAACAACTGTTTCTATATATTTTACGCTCGTTTTTCCTTTACCGATGCAGTAGTCGAAAGCGAACGTTATTAACTCAGGCGGTATGCCGTCGTCCATGGACCAGCCTATGATGCGCTTGAGCTCCGCACTGGACAGGCTGCGGCCGAGGCTTGATTCTACGGCTTCGAGCATCTTCTTTATGACTTCGTTGCCGAGCACGCCTGCGCTCTGCTCCTCAGCAGCGGGCTCAGCAGTCTCCGTGCTCTTCCCGTACATGAGCTCTGTCAGGCGGACGTACGAAATGTTCACGCCTGCCGTGCCGTCGCGCGTGAAGAACTCGCGCTTTATCGCGCCGGCTTTTTCCCAGTATTCCCAGGCCTCAGCGACTTTTTTCTCACTCATGTTGAGAGCTGTCGCAAATATCCTGTCGTCGATGTCCATGCCGTATTCAGCGTACATCAGGCCGAAAAGGTAGACTTTCGTAAAGCTCCCCGGCGCGGCCGGCATATATTCATTTATGAAAATATTCTCGACTTTCGTGTCGAGCAGGTAAAAATCCTTTGGTTTCCTTACTGAAAAAATCATTTTTCTATACCTGTATCAATGCCGAAACGGCAGGTAATGAGCCTGCCGTTCTTTTTTCCGTATTTTATTCAGGCAGTTCTATGCCAGGCGCCTTGTCGGCGAACTTGGTGTATCTCGCTACCCATGTCAGCTCGACGACTCCCGTCGGGCCGTTCCTGTGCTTTGCCAGGTTGACTTCGCAGACGCCCGGCGTCTGGGAATCTTCATTATAATAGTCGTCTCTGTAGAGGAATATCACGATGTCGGCGTCCTGCTCGATGGATCCGGAATCTCTCAGGTCCGCGAGCATAGGCCTGTGGTTCGGTCTCTGCTCCGGAGCTCGCGAAAGCTGCGACAGCACGATAACCGGGCAGTTGAGCTCTTTCGCCATAAGCTTTAGGTCTCTCGAGAGCGAGCCTATCTCCTGCTGCCTCGATTCTATCCTGCCTTCGGCGTGCATGAGCTGCAGGTAGTCTATGACTACGAGGTCGAGGCCTTCTTCTGTCTTCATGCGGCGGCACTTGTTCTTGATCTCGAATACGCTGAGGTCGGCTGTGTCGTCGATGTTGATGTTGGCGTCGTAGAGCTTGTCTGAGGCGTACATGATCCTGTCCCAGTCCTCGCTGTCGATCCTGCCCTTCTTGATGTTTTCCATCTCGACTTTGGCTTCCATGGCGAGCATTCTCTGGCTGAGCTGCTCCTTGGACATTTCGAGGGAAAAAATGAGCACGTGGGCGCCGCCTTCGAGCGCGGCGTTCGCCGCTATGTTGAGGGCGAAGGCCGTCTTTCCCATTGCCGGTCGGGCCGCTACGATGACGAGGTCGGATTTCTGGAGGCCGGACGTTATCTTGTCGAGGTCGGTGAATCCTGTGGTGATACCCATGACCTGGCCTTTGTTCTCTATGGCCTTGTCGATATCGTCGATGTTCGTCTTTATGATCTCGCTGAGCCTTGTAAAATCATGATCCTGGCGCTTCTGCGATATTGAGAAGATCTTTTTCTCAGCCTCGTCAAGTATGGAGCTCGCGTTCCTCTTGCTCTCGAAGCAGTCCTTCTTTATCGTGTCAGCCGACATGATAAGCTCGCGCAAGGCCGACTTCTCAGCCACGATCTTGGCGTACTCCGCGGCGTTCACTATAGAAGGGACGTTATTCGTGAGTTCCGCTATATGCGCGCGCCCGCCTACGCTCGCGAGTTTTCCCTCCTTCTGGAGTTCTTCCTCGAGCGTTACGTTATCGACAGGCTTGCTCTCGCGGAACATCCTGCGCATCGTCTCGAATATGATCTTGTTCGACTTATCGTAAAAATCATTTTCGTTCACGATCTCCACGATGTCGGAGAGCGCGTCTTTTGAAAGTATGGCCGCTCCTATCGCTGATCTCTCAGCCTCCAGGCTCGACGGTATCTTAGCTTCTGCCATCAGTCAGTCACCACTACTCTGAGTTTTGCGCTTATTCCCTGATAAAGCTTGATTTCTGCTGTATAGTTCCCGAGTTCCTTGATGTTGTCCATGCGGATCTTCTTC
>JBJETC010000123.1:0-2823 GCA_051883115.1 Anaerovoracaceae bacterium | reverse complement strand
AAAGTAGGTAAGCCTTATGTTGATGGTGCAGTCGTTGACGCTGAGTGCGTTGAGAACGGCAAGGGCAAGAAGGTGATCATCTTCAAGTACAAGAGCAAGAAGGACTACAGAAAGAAACAGGGTCACAGACAGCCATACACAAGGGTCGAGATCAAGGCTATCGGCGGAAAGGCAGACAAGCCTGCTGCTAAGGCAGAAAAGGCAGAAAAGGCTGCTGACAGCAAGGCTGACAGCAAGAAAGAAGCAAAGGTTTCTCTTTCAATGAAGAAGGACGAACTCATTGCTTACGCTGATGAGCACGGAATCGAGATCGATCCGAAGGCTACGAAAGCAGTGATCGTTGAGACAATAAATAACGCAGAGTAAACCGTATAGGAGGTGTATATTCTATGGCAAGTAAAAAAGGAGTAGGCAGCTCGAAGAACGGTCGTGAGTCAGAGTCAAAAAGATTAGGACTTAAAGCCGGCGACGGCCAGTTCGTTACAGCTGGCAGCATCATTGTAAGACAGAGAGGAACAAAGTTCCACCCGGGCAACAATGTAGGCATCGGCGGAGACGATACACTGTTCGCTAAAGTTGAAGGAACAGTAAAGTTCGAAAGAATGGACAAGAAGAGAAAACAGGTAAGTGTCTATCCTCTCGAAGCTTAAGTCAGCTACTTTCGGACCCCTCTTCGGGGGTCCGTTTTTTTATACAGGAGTAATGAATGTTCGTAGACAGCGCTAAAATCACAATAGTGTCCGGAAAAGGCGGGAACGGCTGTGTCTCATTCAGACGCGAGCCTTTTGTCCCTAACGGCGGCCCTGACGGCGGGAACGGCGGAAAGGGCGGCGATGTCGTGATCCTCGCGGACCGCGACTTAAGGACGCTTATGGATTTCAGATACAAGAAAAAATACGTTGCTGAAAACGGCAGCAACGGGATGAAAAAGAAAAAATACGGGAAAGACGCTGAAGACCTCATCATAAAAGTGCCTGTAGGCACCCTCGTCATCGATCAGGATACGGGAAAAGTCATGCAGGACATGGTCCAGAACGGCCAGAGATTCGTCGCAGCTAAAGGCGGCAAAGGAGGCAAGGGAAACTTCTGCTACAGGAATTCGGTCAGGCAGGCGCCGAACTTCGCTGAGGCCGGGAACAGGGGCGTTGAGAAGCACATCAGGCTGGAACTCAAGCTCATAGCCGATGTAGGACTCGTAGGCTTCCCTAACGTAGGAAAGTCGAGCCTTCTGTCAGTAGCGACAAGCGCTCACCCTAAGATAGAGAACTATCACTTCACAACGGTAGAGCCGAACCTCGGCGTAGTCGACATGGGAGACAGCAGTTTTGTCATGGCTGACATCGCCGGGATCATAGAAGGCGCTCACGAAGGCGCAGGCCTCGGATTCCAGTTCCTCAAGCATATAGAGAGGACGAAGGTCCTCATCCACGTTGTTGACGCTGCAGGAAGCGAAGGCAGGGACCCTAAGGACGACTTCGACAAGATCATGGACGAACTCAGGAGCTACGACGAGAAGATCCTCGATAAGCCTATGGTAGTCGCCGCCAACAAGATGGACCTCATCTCCGAGGACGACGGGAAATACCTGGAATTCAGGAAATACGTTGAAGATAAAGGATACAGGGTCTTCCCGATCTCCGCGCCTATAAACGTCGGTGTGAAGGAACTCCTGAACGCTGTGCAGGAGGAACTCTCCAGGGTCAAGGATCAGCCGTCGGAACTCGAAAGCGAAGTCAGCTTCATCGAAGATGATGACAATGATTTCGGCGACGACTACAGGGAGATCAATGTCGCGAAGGAAGGGAACACTTTTGTCCTCACGGGAAGGCAGCTCAGGAAGATCTTCGATTCGACGAACTTCACTGACGACGGCTCGCTCCGTTATCTTTACAAATATATAGAAAAGCGCGGCGCGATCGACAAGATGAAGGAAATGGGACTCGAGGACGGCGACACCGTGAAAGTGTTCGATTACGAGTTCGAGTACATAGACGAAGACATGTAACCCGTTGTTCTGGAAGGAAAATATGCCTGAAAAAAAGAGACTTACAGAAAAAGAATGCTATGAGCTCTTCAGGGAGTACGATACTCCGCCGAGAGCTGTGGCGCACTGCATAGAAGTGTCGAGGGTAGCGTACGGAGTGGCTGAGAGACTGAACGAGAACGGTTATCATTTTGACCTTGAACTCGTGAGGATAGCAGGACTCATACACGACGTCGCGAGACGCTATGAGGATCATGAGAAAAAAGGCGCCGAGATACTCGAGGGACTCGGATATCACGATGAAGCCGTTATCGTCGGCGCTCACATGAAGCACACGTTCAATGACGTGGACAGCCTCACAGAGACTGACATGGTCTGCCTCGGCGACCGTGTCGTAAAGGAGCACCGCTACGTCGGGCTCGACGAGAGGGTCGACTACCTCATCCACAAGAGAGAAGATGACGAAGAGCGCAGGAACCACCTGATAGAATGGAGAGAGCGCATAAGGCCTTTCCTCGCGCAGATAGAAGAGAGGATGGGCATAACGCTCGACAGGCTGTTCAGGCCTGACCTCGATGAGATACTCAAGCAGGTGGAAAAACCTGCGAGATACATAGGCGGAGAAGTAAACGAGATCGTGAAGGATCCTGAAAGCGTAGGCGTCAGGATGGCTTTCGCGTTCCCTGACCTCTATGAGATAGGGATGTCGTATACCGGCCTCCAGATACTTTACTATGCGCTCAACAGCAGGGACGATATCGCGTGTGAGCGTGTGTTCGCGCCGGGGCTCGACATGGAAAAACTCATGAGGAGATACGGGTACGACCTTTTTACACTTG
>JBJETC010000122.1:0-2870 GCA_051883115.1 Anaerovoracaceae bacterium | reverse complement strand
CAGGAAGAAATGTCTGAAAAAAGTAAAGGAACTTATAACTAAAGAAGATGTGACATTCCTTTTTGTGACACATTCGACAAGTGTTGCGCAGGAATTCTGCACTCGCGGCATCGTGATGCGTAAGGGCAGCATGCGTTTTGACGGCGACATAGATGAAGCCGTTGAATTTTACAACAGAATGGTTGATGAAGAGGATATCATCAGGCGCAGGAAAAAGAGCACGAAGAGGCTTTTCTAGCGTGACAGCTGGTTCGGCGGTGCCTGGTGAGGCGGCGAAGGAACCTTTCTGCAAAGGAGCGTATTATGCGAAGCGAGAAATATAAAAAAGTTTATGACGAAAACGGCGATCCGAGGACGGACGTCAATACAGCTGCAGATCCTGAAACGAACACTGATGCAAAGGCAGGACAGGAAAGCAGCGCCGCACATGATGCGGCGGGGGCCGATGATGCTCCTAAGGGTGAAGTGTCAGATCAGCAGGAGAAAAAAGCTGAGGCTGAGAATGGTGCCGGGGCTGAGACCGCTGATAAGGCAGCCGCGGGCGGCGCAGAGAACGCTGCTGTATCCGGAGGGAAAAAAGGAAAGAAAGCGAACAAACACGGCAGGCATTCAAAGACCAGGGTCTGGCCAAAGGTGCTCTGCCTCGTCCTAGCTCTGATCCTTGCGACAGCGGCCACGGGATACATGGCGATGAAGGATTACCTGAAGCAGCAGCTCAAGTCCGTGAAGCGCACGAAGGTCAATGAGAAAAAACTTTCGATCGTTGATGTCAACGGCTATGCGAACATAGTCCTTCTCGGCGTCGACTCGAGGAGCATGAAGAAAAAAGACATCGCGAATACGAACACTGACTGCATAATCATAGTCAGCATCGAGGAAAAGACTGGCAAGATCAACCTCATCTCCGTATTCAGAGATACATACCTCAAGATCGGCGATACGTCGACATATGCGAAGATAAACAGCGCCTTCGCGTCAGGCGGTGCCGAGACAGCCATGAAGTCGCTGAACCAGGCTATGGACCTCGATGTCAAGAATTACGTCCTGTTCAACTTCAAGATGGTAGC
This sequence comes from Anaerovoracaceae bacterium, assembly GCA_051883115.1. Classification (GTDB taxonomy): domain Bacteria; phylum Bacillota; class Clostridia; order Peptostreptococcales; family Anaerovoracaceae; genus Aminicella. The sequence goes on along the minus strand of JBJETC010000122.1, from coordinate 1,803 downwards.
CAACGTCGTAGATGAAGTCGGCGGCATCACAGTGAACGTAAAGCAGGAAGAGATCTACCAGCTGAACAAGTACACAGCTGAATCAGCTCATATCATAGGACAGAAAAAATACAAGCTCGTCAAGAAGCCGGGCGTACAGACACTTACAGGCGTTCAGGCCGTTTCTTACGGCAGGATCAGAAAAGGCGTCGGCGATGACTTCAAGAGGACGAACAGGATGAGGGTCGTTATCCAGAAAGTCACGGCAAAGCTCAAGAAATGCAGCCTGTCAGAGCTCATGAGCATCATGAAGGTCTGCATGAAAAACTGCGAGACGAACCTTTCTGATGACGACATACTCGCACTGGCTCAGAATATTACGAAATACAAGTTCAACGGGAGCATAGGCTTCCCGTATAACGTTCACACCGGCATGCTGAACGGAGAGTCGCTCGTTTTCCCGAGCAATCTCGCGGCGAACGTGAAGAAGCTGCACAGGCAGGCATTCGGGCAGAAGAATTATCAGGTATCGTCTACATGCCAGCAGATCTCTGATTATATAACGTCAGTAGCAGGCGATCAGAGCGCAATAAATACGAATTCCAAGATGTATAACGCAGCTGATTCCGATACGATATCGGGATTCAAGAGCGGGAGCTCAGGCAGTTCAAGCAGTAAGAAAAAGAGCTCGAGCTCAAGTTCAAGTTCAAGTTCAAGCTCGTCATCAGGAAACTGATGCCGGGCAGAACAGCGTATGCATCAGTATCTGTTACTAACCGCGTGAAACTTTGAAAAAAGTCTCGGAGGCAGTATGGACAGCAATGTAAGATATTACGAAGTCGGCCCTGAAAACGGAGACACGCCTCAGGGTGGCGGAAAAAAGAAGAACGGCCGCAAAGGCATCATCATTTTTCTCATTATCGCGGCAGCCGTCATCGTCGTCGCTTTTGCAGCTTCGCATTACACGAACACAGCGAGAGTCAGGAACGGTTCAGTCACTGTTTCGACAAACGAGAAAATGGATATCGGAAGCGACTACATAGGCGAACTCCCAGTAGAGGGAGAGATAGTCTCATCCGGCGGCAGCGGCCAGTGCGATCAGAACTGGATGATCACACGCATACAGGAGATGCAGGCCGATTCTCACAACAAGGGTATACTTCTGAATATCAACAGCCCCGGCGGAGATTCATACGCTACAGCGAAGATATATAAGGCGCTGAAGGAGTATAAGGAGTCCACTGGAAGGCCTGTGTACGCATATATGGGTTCAGAGGCCGCATCGGGCGGCTATTACATTCCTATGGCTGCCGATAAGATCTACGCGGATGAACTCTGCTGGACGGGATCGATAGGCGTGAGAACAGGATATATCTATGACGTATCGGGCCTTCTCAAGAAGCTCGGCGTCAGGACGACGATAATAAGCTCCGGAAAAAACAAGACCATGGGCGATCCTACGAAAAAGCTCACGAAAGAGCAGCGTAAGATAATTCAGGACCTCATAGACGAGATATACGACGATTTTGTCGATGTAGTCGCCGAAGGCCGCGGCATGAGCAAGAGCAGAGTGAAGAAGCTCGCTGACGGCAGGATATATTCGGCAAAGCAGGCGAAGCGTCTCGGCCTGATAGACGAGATCGCTGATTACCAGGACGCAGTGGCGGAAATGAAGCGTGAATGCGGCTTCGGTTCTACGCCTGTGATAAAGATAAACATGGACTCCGGCAGTACGCTCCTCTCGAGCCTGATCTCATCGATGGCATCGGGCAAATCGGCGAGTGAGCTGGAACAGGTGAATCAGCTCCTGTCAGGGACGAACAT
>JBJETC010000121.1:0-2874 GCA_051883115.1 Anaerovoracaceae bacterium | reverse complement strand
ATCTCAGGTATCATGTCGATGAGTTCGTTAGCCCTTTCCTTCGTTATGACCTTCCTCATGAAGACCTTGTCGTTATCGACAGGTGCGTATATCGTTCCCGTCTGATAAAGCGGCTGAAGAACGTAATATAACTCATCTCTGTCGAATTCGTTGAAGTTAGGCTTTGTTATATTCTCCACCCTGCAGACGCCTGTGCCTCCGTAGACTATCAGATCGCCTATGCTGAACATTAAATAAACACTTCCTTTTCCTTAACAGATAACGTTATATAAAATATAAAAAGTCATTGCAATCAGTTCTTCTTTATTATATACTATTTGTTACTTTATGTAAGACTCGAAAAGGAAATTTAACAATGAGATTTTTGATACAAGTCGTTTCGAAAGCCGAAGTCACATCAGAAGGCAGAACGCTCGGCGCGATAGATAACGGTTTCCTCGTTTTTATCGGGCTCGGCGCCGGCGATACGAAAGAGATCGCTGACAAGATGATCGATAAGCTCCTGAAGGCAAGGATCCTCCCTGACGAGAACGGGAAAACAGGCGCTTCGCTCGCTGATACCGGAGGAAGTCTCCTTCTCGTCTACCAGTTCACGCTCATGGCTGACTGCAGAAAAGGAAACAGGCCGAGTTTCACAGGCGCGATGGCGCCTGACCAGGCTGAAGAAATGTATGATTACATAGTTGAAAAATGCAGCTCGAGGATCCATACGGAAACCGGATCTTTCGGAGCTGATATGCATGTTGCACTCACGAACGAGGGTCCGTTCACCATAATCCTCGATTCAGACGAGATATGCAGGAAAAAATGACCGTCTGTCCGGTGATCCTGCTTACTGATGCAGACATATGAAAAACGGCTGGCACACTGATGCCGGCCGTTTTGTTTTGCTTCTGAACTGTTCCTTACTCCCTTAATACGGTAAAAAGAGCCTGGAAAAAAGCGAGAATATCCCGCATGCTATGTCAACATACGAAAGCACGAGCGCTCCGGTCCTCAGCGCTGTCTTGTACCCGTTGTATTTCGCGAGGGCTGAGAAAATGACACCTGCAAGTCCCATGACTATTACGATCACCGTACCTACGCTGGCGACCCACATGATGATAGCCGCAGCCGCAAGTATCATAGCGAGCACGGCAAATCCCTCGCCGCGCCTCGTACCGTTCTTGTTGTAGTATTTCTTAAGCATCCCGGAATATCTGTTTCCCTGATGCTTTTTCTTCTTGTCTTTTTTATAAAAATCGCTGCCGCTCTCTTCGAGGCCCTGTTTTATCTGATTTACCGGCAGCTCTTCGTAATCCTTAGGATCATCGTTGAAGCTCGTTCCTCCGAAGCCGCTTACTCCGGTATCCACCGTTTCCTGTTCCATTCCGTCCTGTCTTTCCTGCCCTGCGTCTTCCTGTTTGCTGTCTTCACTCGTCATCTGAATCACTTTCCTCGTCTTCAGCTTCGAGCTCTGCAAGCTCTTTCTCCTCGGCAGCGATCCTCTCAGCCGCCTTTTTCTCACCTTTCTCGATGAGTTCGTCAAGTTCGCCTTTGAGCTCCGCCTCTACTTCGTGAAGCCTGTCGGCGTCCATGAGTTCTTTCGTCTTGTCTTTTCTCGCTTCCTTGTACCAGGCAACGATATCCTCGACTTCTTCTCTGTCGTCAGGACCGAGGTCCCTGAAAATGGCCTTTAGCTTCACCGTCCCGACAACGATCTGGCTTCTCGAGAGCATGCCGGTACCGCCGTTTTCTATTTTTTCTATTATCTTCGTAGCTTTGTGGTCGTCAAACATATCTTCCCCTCCTGAGGTAAAATGATGCTGCTTATTTATTTATCCTGCTCTCTAGCCATTATCTCATCGAGAGCCCTGGCGAACTGATCCGCGCATGAGGTTCCGCGCCCTCTGCAGTCATTTCCCCTCAGGATGTCAGCAGTTTCCTTCATGTCCTTACCCTCGAGCAGCTTTCCGATGGCTTTGAGATTGCCGTCGCATCCGCCCGTGAACCTGAGGTCATGGATCTTGCCGTCTTCTATACTGAAATTTATTTCTCTTGAGCATACCCCTCTTGGTATATACCTGTAATTTTCCATAGATCAAATATCTCCGTTTTCAAATTTATTCTCCGCGGCCGCCTGTCTGCCGTTCCTTCTGTGCATCATGACGATGCCCGTGAATACTATGACAGCGCTGATGATGACTTCGAGATAAAACGATATGCTCCGTCCTATCAGTTCGAGCCTTATGCCGGTCTCAGCGCCTATAAGCTCACCGAAGCCGTCTATCATCAGATAGTCATATGCGCCTATCCCTCCCGGTACCGGAAGCGAGCACGATCCGATGATCACGAACATCTGCGTTACGAAAGCATCGTAAGCCTTACCTGCCGTTCCTCCCATTGCGAGGTACACGAACGACATGATCATCACCTGGGCCGCTCTCTGCAGCAGGTTGATGATAAAGCACTGGACGATGGTCTTCCTGTCGTTCGAGACCATTTCATTGCATTCTGTGCAGTTCTCAGCGTACGTCCTGATCTTCTCGACTATGGCGCCCCGTTTTTTCTCACTGAGCACGTGATGTCTGACGAGAAAAGCAGTGAACCTCTCGGTGCCCTTGATCAGTATGATCTGGTGCTTAAGGAGCATCAGGAAAAATACTACAAGTCCCGTGATCACGATGGCTCCCCAGATTATGAAGAGCTTCGATATGAGCTCAAAGTCGGCAAAAGCCTGAGGCTTTGATATCAGACCCACTGCGCCTATGAGGATCGTCGCAGCTATATGCAGCACAAGATACACGAGCAGCGCGACAGTGGCACGTGAACCCTGTATGCCGTTTTTCATCATGAAATACAGACACGCTGGCTGTCCCCCGGTGGCCGATGGAG
>JBJETC010000120.1:0-2881 GCA_051883115.1 Anaerovoracaceae bacterium | reverse complement strand
CGAGGATGGAGTCTCTTATGCAGAGGACTCCTATGTTCTCGCTGCTGTCCGGTGTGAGGAACGTGCTGAAAAGCTTCCACACATAGTTCCCGCGCGTGTCAAGGATCCTGAACTGGCCGATCAGACATCCGTTATTTGACCTCCTGATCCTTTCAGCCATCGTGTCGCGGTGCATGTATCTCAAGAACCTGTCTCTGTCAGGTCCGTATATGTATTTTTTTGCGAACCGGCTGGCCTGCTCGCTGAGGCAGTAATACTTCGTGCCCTGCTCATCCGTGTCCCTCACGCCGTTATATGCTACTTGCGCGTAGTCGTTATCGATATGGAGGAAATAAATGTGATCATAATAGTTCAGGATGCTCCTGAGCATGTTATCCATACGTTTGCGCGTCTCGGCGCCTTCGTCGCGCGTAAGGTCCTCGACATCTACGATAAACGCCTGATCGTCCTCGTATTTTGCTGCCCGCCTGAAGCGGAGCCTGAAGTAGCGTCCCTTTACGGAAACGTAGTATTCGTTCGTCTTGTCGGGATCACTGTCCCAGTCGGTCTTCATCACGAACTGAACGAGCTTGTCATAAATCAGATAGTGCTGTTTTTCCGACATTTCTATCATTTTTTCAACGGAACTGAACCCTATCGTCTCCGACATGGCATCTGCCGCCCTGTTCGCGAAATACGGCCTGACATGGCCGTCGCCTGTCAGCCTGAAAACGACGATCACACGCTCTGTCTGCAGATCGAGACGTCCTACCGCCTTGAGGAAATTGTTCCATGATCTGTTTTCACAGCGTATGCCAAGATCATCCCTTATGTGAGCCGCGCTTTCCTCAAACGGGGCCGGCCTGCCGTAGTAATATCCCTGCAGCATTTCGCAGCCGATCCTGCTGAGGAACTTTGACTGTTCCTCGTTCTCGACGCCTTCAGCGAGCGTCTGGATATGGAGACGCTTTGCCATACGAACTGTGGAAGCGACGATCTCCTTGCTCGTCTCGCTGAAATTCCGGAGGAAATCCATGTCGAGCTTTATCACGTCAAAATGTATGTGCTGCAGCATGTTCAGCGAAGAATAGCCGCTGCCGAAGTCGTCCATCCAGACCTGGTATCCCGTGCTCCTGAAACGGTCTATGATCTCCTTCATGCTCTCGATGTCCTGCGCTATTATCGACTCCGTCACCTCGATGTGTACCATATCGCGCGGAGTATTGTTGCGAAGGACTATTTTTTCTACCTCGCTGTAAACGTCCTGCATCATGAAATCCATCCTGGACAGGTTGAAAGACACAGGGACAGCCGGCCTTCCGGCTGCGATCTCAGCGTTTATCCTCTTGCATATCTGATCGAGGACATAAATGTCAAGCTTATGTATCAGATGGCTTTCCTCTTTGTCGTAAACCTTGATGTACTGGCCGTCAGTTTTCATCACGCGGTCGCACGCCAGCCTCGCGAGGTCGCATGCCTCGATAGGCGGGACGAGTTTTCCGTCCGGCCCGGCTTCATAGACGCCGGCCTTGAGCTCGGCGGCAGACCCCGGGAATATGTGCGAGACCATATCATGCGCCTTTTCGATGGCAGCCATATAGTCTTTCTGATACGTCACTACATTGAAATGATCTGCGCCCATGTAGCCTGCGCATGATTCGCGGCTGAAGCATTCCTTCAGGATCTTTGAGACGCCCCTCAGGAACTCGTCGCCCGCGTCAAGCCCGTGGCGCATGTTGTATCTGTTGAAACCGGCGATATTGAAATATATATGCGAGACGATGGCTGATCTTCTCATCATTTGAAAACTTGTCCGCCTCGTTTATGAACATTCTCAGAGTTGAAAGCCCGGTCAGGCTGTCGCGGCCTTTCTTGCCGTAATTGTATTCCGAAGGGATAAGGATGCAGCATGCGAGCATGCTCCCGTTATCCATCCTGATATATCTCAGGAGGTCAGTGACAGTGATCATCCTGCCTGTCTTCGTCTGGACCCTGTAATGTGTCTTCGCTATGTTCTCGGTAAGAGAATCCTCAGCCAGGTCTTCCTCCGCCGAAACTCCCGAGTCCTTTATATCGAAGAGGTTCCTTGCCCTCGTACGCATCGACCATATCGCGCTTGAAATATCATCGCTGTATATGAGGCCGGAGATCGTCCCGCCGCAGAAGTCCATAAGGTCGTCGTAATCTTCGCAGCCGAACATATCGAGAAGGATCCTGTTCACACAGACTATCCTGCCGTCGCCCTTACCCGTCGCGTACGTGATAAGTCCCGCTCCCGGCATGTTTTCAACTATGTTTTTCAGTCTTTCAATTTCAGATTCAGTCAAACTATTTTCAGCCATCTCTACATCACCAAAACGTAAAAACAAAGTTTATATTTAAGTTATAAAATCACATGCTTATTTTATCACCGGAACATAGCAAGCGCACTAAAATTCGTTGACAAAAGTAAACGAAATCCGGCTTATTCCCTGTTATTCCCTCATTTTCCACTGAGTGTTATCGTAAAAGTTTTTCGCGGCGGCACGCATGTCGTCATTTACCTTTAATAACTGTTTTTTTAATTGTATAATTTATTTGTATATGTTTACCCGAAATGTAAAAATCCGGCAGAAGATCATCTGATCCTGCCGGACGTAATTTTTCATATTATTTTTCCCCGGGAGGAAATCATCTGATGGAACATGATAATGGAAGCACGACGCTGTCTGAAGAGACAAAGCAGATGCTTGACAGCATGCCGGGAGGCGTTTTCGTTTTCCGCATCACTTCTGACGGCAGCAGCGAGACAGTGTACATAAACTCCGCGATGCTCGACTACTTTGAGACAAGGACACCTGAGGAGTTTGCCGCCTTCTCGAAAAACAACATCATGGATCTTGTCATAAGAGAGGACTCGCCT
>JBJETC010000119.1:0-2884 GCA_051883115.1 Anaerovoracaceae bacterium | reverse complement strand
GCCTGTGCGCAGCGTCTACTGCCATCTTTATCTCTGTCATGACTGCAGGATGGTGTGTGTCGAGGAATGCCTCGAGGTTGTCGTTCTGCCTGTCTATAGCGAGCGTGTACTGCGTCAGGTCATTCGTCCCTATCGAGAAAAAGTCGCACTGGCGCGCGAGGTCGTCTGCTATAAGGGCAGCAGCAGGTGTCTCTATCATAACGCCTACATCTACATGGCCCATCTCGACGCCTTCGTTCCTGAGCTCGTTCCTGCACTCGTCGAGCAGGGCTTTAGCTGACGTGAGTTCCTTGACGCTCATAATCATCGGGAACATGATGGCAAGGTTGCCGTATGCCGAAGCTCTAAGCAGCGCCCTTAACTGGCGTTTGAAAAAGTCAGGCCTCGTGAGGCAGATCCTGATCGCCCTGAAGCCAAGCGCCGGGTTAACTTCCTGATCCATGTTCATGTAGCTTACCTGCTTGTCGGCACCGATATCGCATGTGCGGATGACGACCTGTCTCGGCGCGAGCTTTTCAACTGCCGCCTTGTACGCTTCGAACTGCTCATCCTCCGTAGGATCAGTATCGCTGTTGAGATAAACGAACTCCGACCTGAAAAGACCTACTCCCTCAGCGTCATTTTCGAGGACCTGATCTATATCTCCCGGGCCGCCGATATTCGCGTAAAGCTTTATCGACGTCCCGTCGACAGTCTTCGTCTCCTTGCCTATAAGGTCCTTCAGGAGCTCCTTTTCCTTCTCGTCAGCCTCCTGGCGCTCTATCATCGCCTTCAGCGTTTCCACATTAGGATCTATATAGATGCAGCCCTGATATCCGTCAACGATCCCCATTTTGCCGTCCCAGCTGTCATCGACATCCTGGCACTGGATAAGTGTCGGCACGTTCATGCTCCTCGCAAGGATCGCCGTATGGCTCGTCTGGCTGCCTCCTTTTGTCACGATGCCCTGAAGCAGGCTCTTATCGAGCTTCACCGTATCTGACGGTGCGAGGTCATCGGCGACAAGGATGGAAGGCTCCGTCCCCTGCATCTGATTTTCATCTATACCGAGCAGTACGTCGAGCACGGCATTCTCGAGGTCGTAGATATCTGCGCTCCTCGCCTTCATGTACTCGTCATCCATCTGCTCGAAAACCTTCGCCTGATTGTCAAAAGCTTCCTTTACAGCGTATTCCGCCCTGTGTCCGTCATCATTGATGACTTCTTTTACAGCATCTATGAGGTCGTCATCCTCGAGCATCATAGCGTGGACTTCGAAAATCGAAGCGTTCTCCTCGCCGGCAGCCTCCGCGGCTTTTTCATAGAGATCGTTCTGCTGGTCTATGACGTTTTCCACGGCGCTCTCGAATCTCTCGACCTCAGCTGCCCTGTCTTCGCACGGCGTGCTGTCTATCTTCCTCTCAGGCGCTTTGAAAAGCTTTATATGGCCAATGGCTATGCCTTTGACTATGCTTTTTCCATTTGCTATAACCATCTCACTCATAAAAAACTCCTGTCTGGATCACGCGGTTGATTTTTATATAAAAATATCAGTCGATAAGGCCGTTATCCTTCATGGCCTTCTTTATCGTCTCCGCGTCTTTTTCCTCGTCGTCACCTTCAACAGTGATCGTGATAGTGTCATTCTGCTTGATTCCCAGGCCCATGAGCTTCATCAGCTTTGTCATGTCGCATGAAGCGTCGCCCTTGGATACTGTGATCGTGCTCGTGCATTCCTTCTTTGCAGCCTTGCAGATTATTCCTGCCGGACGTGCGTGGATCCCGTTAGGGTCTGTGATCACTACATCAAAACTTTTCATTTCTTGTTCCTCCTGAAAAAATTAGTTTATTTGAAATAACTTACTTATCTTATTTATCGTTATCTTCTTCATTGCTGCCTTCGCCGGCTGCATCTCCTGATTTCTCATCAGGCGCCGGAGCTTCTGCCTTTTCCTCTTCAGCAGGCATCTCCCTCGGCTCATCGCCGGCTATGACATCGACATTATCGTAATCATCACTGTTCGTTAAGAGAACGACGACTGTGTCAGGGTATCCGGCTTCCGCGATAGCGTCGCGGTCGAACTCCATGATCTTCTGGCCGGCCTTAACCTTGTCGCCCTCCTCGACGAGCGGTTTGAATCCCTTGCCGTTCATCTTCACAGTATCTACGCCGACGTGGATGAGGACTTCCATGTCTCCAGCGCCTTCTACGCCTATAGCGTGCTTTGAATCCGCTACAGATGATATCTCGCCGTCGAACGGAGCGAGTATCACGCCTACTTCAGGCTGTATGCCGACACCTTCGCCAAGTACACCTGCGGCAAACGTCTCATCAGGTATGTCTTTCTGAGCTATGATCTGCCCGTAAGCCGGAGCCTTTACGTCTCCCGCCTCGCACTTGATGATGACAGGCATTTCCCTGTTCTCAGGCTCAGCGTCCGCTTCGAGAGCGTCTTCTATATCCTTCTCTCCCTGCTCTTTTGTGACTGCCTGCGGCTCTTCACGCCAGATGAACATCGTGAGCGCGAATGCTATGCCGCCCGAGATTGCAAGCTCGATGCAGTAGAGAGGGATGTGGTTTATCGTAAGAAGTCCAGGTATGCCTGTTACGCCGTACGCCTTAGCGCCGAGTCCGGTAATGGATCCGAACATCGCGCCCGCTGCGCCTCCGACCATGCCGCATACGAAAGGCTTCATGAATCTTAAGTTGACACCGAATATAGCCGGCTCGGTGATCCCTAGCGAAGCTGAGAGCGATGAAGGGAAAGCGACGTCTCTTGTCTTAGCGCTCTTTGTCTTTACAGCGACAGCGAGGCAGGCTCCGAACTGCGCGAAGTTAGCCGCTGAAGCTATAGGCATCCATATGTTGAGTCCGTCTTTTTCCGCCAGCATCCCGGCCTCGATG
>JBJETC010000118.1:0-2909 GCA_051883115.1 Anaerovoracaceae bacterium | reverse complement strand
TCAGGACCGTAAGCCGTCCATCTGCCCGATTCCTGCCAGAGCTCAGCCGGCTGGACCGCTGACATCAGGATCTCCTCAGCTCCTGTGGCGTCCATTTCCTCTCTGACGATCTGCTCGATCTTCCTGAGCGATCTGCATCCGAGAGGCATGAAACCGTAAACTCCCGAGACCAGCTTCACGATCATCCCCGATCTCAGGAGGAGGATGTGGCTCGGTATCTCAGCCTCGTTCGGCACCTCCCTAAGTGTTTTCCAATGCATCTGCGACATCTTCATGATGGCGTTTCTCCTTTCAAAGTCTGTATATGTTTTTTATTTTTTCTTTTGTAAAAAAGTTTGTTCCTGGTTATATTTACCACATTTACCGTCCCGGCTGCCGCCCCGGACGGCTCTTTTTTCTGACGGGCACTGCCCAGGTCAGGCACTGTCCCAGTCAGGCACTGTCCCGGTCAGGCTGCGCCTGCCGGCGGCCTCACGCAGGCTTTCCCGCGATAAGGCATACGGCCTCGGCCGCGATACCCTCGCCTCGCCCTGTGAATCCGAGCTTCTCCGTCGTCGTCGCCTTGACGTTCACTGCCGAGACATCCACGTCCATGGCGCGCGCTATGCGCTGCCTCATCTCACCTATGTAAGGCGCGAGCTTCGGTGCCTGGCAGATGACCGTTATGTCAGCGTTTACAACGTACCAGCCTGCTTCGTCTATCAGCGATGTGACCTTCTCGAGAAGCTTGAGGCTCGATATTCCTTCGTATTTTTTATCGGTATCGGGAAAATGTTTCCCGATGTCGCCGAGCGCCGCCGCGCCGAGCATGGCGTCCATGAGCGCGTGGACCGGGACATCGGCATCTGAGTGGCCGAGCAGCCCTTTTTCATATGGGACGCTGCAGCCTCCGAGTATGAGTTTCCTGCCTTCGGCGAACTCGTGCACATCGAAGCCGTGGCCGACCCTGAACGCGCTGTGTTTTTCCCTGCTCTGAAGGTTCATGTCCACAGCGACTTCCTTTAATTCTGGCATTTGATCCTCCTGTAAAAATCCCCGGCGTCAGAAGCTCCGGGCGTCACGGTCTTCACCGTTTTTTCCTTCACCGGCTCCGCCGTCCGTACCGCTGTCAGTGCTGCTGTCAGTCTGGCTGCCCGCGGCGCTTTCCTTTATCCTTCCGAATATCATCCTCCCGGCTGACGTCTGGATGACGCTCGTCACTCTGATCTCAACAGTCTGGCCGATGACACCGGCGCCGTTTTCAACGACTATCATAGTCCCGTCGTCGAGATATCCAATTGACTGATCGCGGCCTTTGCCCTGCTTGACAGGGTGCACGGTCATCTGTTCGCCCGGGATCACGGCAGGCTTGAGGCAGTTCGCAAGCTCGTTTATGTTGAGCACCGGCACCTTGCCTATTGCCGCGACTTTATTCAGGTTGTAGTCGTTTGTTACGACTTTTCCGTCCATGATCTCAGCGAGCTTGAGAAGCTTGACATCGACTTCCGGGATCTCCTTCAGCGCCTTTTCGCTGTCGGTGTTGTAGATCTCGACTCCGAATTCCTTCTGGATCTTGTTCAGGATGTCGAGTCCCCTGCGGCCTCTCGTGCGCTTGAGCGAATCGGCCGAATCAGCTATGTGTCTGAGTTCCACGAGGACAAAATCCGGTATGATTATCGGGCCTTCGAGAAAGCCTGACTCCATGATATCCGCGATCCTGCCGTCGATGATGACGCTCGTGTCGAGGACCTTCGGCGATCCCGACCTGTGCTTTTTCCCGCGCTGCCCTGTGTCCGAGCTGCGCTTCAGTGTCTTCAGGTTATTGAAATAGTCGCCGCCCTTTGCTGTCGCCACGACGATGCCGAGGTACCCGAAACCGCCGTAAACGAGTATGACGAGTATGTCATAGATGTAGCTGTTCTTTACGACCGCGCCGAACATCTGCATGAGAAAGAACGCGATCACGAGACCTGCTACCAGGCCTATCGTCCCGGCGATTATAGTCGTCACAGGGACGTCTTTCAGGTCGCGCCCGACATTGCTGGAAAACTTCGCGCTTTTTCTGATAAAAGCCGGATAGATAACGAAAAATAATATGGCAAAAATAATTGCTGCTGCTGCCTTTATCATGAAACGCTCGTTGTGAGGGAGCGCCGCGTCGAAATCATGTCCCAGTCCTGCTGAAATGTAAGCTGCAAGTGCGTAAAGCCCGTATCCGAACATCGCGCCGAGCATCGTGAAAAGCCATCTTAAAAATTTTTTCAGCATGACGTCATTTCCTCCTTTCCCCGAGATTTCCGCGGATCCCGCCGGCTCCGCAGATCGTCTGATTTTACCGCGTGTCCGGCATTTTATGCATAACACACCAATATAATCAAACGTAAACTTTAGTATATTCTAACCTGCTGAAACCGTCAAGGTTTCGGCCGTTCGGGGAACAGCAAAAGACCGGCCCGGGATCACCCGGACCGGCCATGATTTTTCCCGCTGCTGACCAAAAAAGCAGGGCTCTTTACGAGCCCTGCCTTTATCGTTTTATTCAGTTTTCCTACGGGAATTCAGGATGTCCGTGTGACTCACGGTTTCTGTTTTATGTCTTACTACTTTAAGCTGTGATAACCTGTGAATGTCTTCGAGTCATCTGTCTCGTCGCCGTTCAGTGCACTAGCTGCTGTGATCTTATTCGTGAATCCGTATTTCAATCCAAGCTTGTTGTCAGCGCCCTTATCTGTGGCTACTGCGAATGTGTTGATGGCAGACTTCGTGCTCATCTTGTGCTCGATCATGTAAGCGACCTGCATCCAGTTTTCATAACCTCTGAACATGAGAATCTGTGTCGTCTTAGGATCGATCCATCTCTTTGTCATCATGCTGTTCCTGAATGAACGTGTTCCTGTCTCGTCGCGTCCCTGGAGGAGGTAGAGCGTGTC
>JBJETC010000117.1:0-2935 GCA_051883115.1 Anaerovoracaceae bacterium | reverse complement strand
TCCTGCTCAGGAAAAAGGAAGATTAACAGGGGAGATCACGTATGAGCAGCAACACAGGAGTAGAAAAAATCACAATGACAAATTCTGATACAGGGAAAAATGACAGGAGAGAGGCGGCAGCATCCGCGAGGAGCCGCAGGAACGACCACATCATGACAGGCGTTTTCTACGGGATAGGCGGATTCTTCATCCTTCTTCTCATCGCACTCGGCGCGTACATCATCATTCAGGGGATAAAGAGCTATTATCCGGGCGTCCTCAGCTTCACGAGCGAGGGCATCGGGAACCAGTTCTTCAACACGGTCTACCTCGTGTTCATTTCATTGATAATAAGTACGCCGCTGGGCATAGCTGCCGGTATCTACCTTGCTGAATACGCAAAGCAGGGCAAGCTCACCGAAATTATCACGAGGTCCATCGAAGCTCTTTCTTCGCTTCCTTCCATCGTGATCGGCCTGTTCGGATATCTGGTATTCATCCTCATGACAGGAGCAAAATGGAACCTCATCGCCGGTGCTCTGGCGGTAACGATACTCAGTATCCCTCTTATAACAACGACGACAAGAGATGCGCTCACAGCGCTGCCGCTCTACTACACGCACGGAAGCATAGGGCTAGGCGCCACGAGATGGCAGACGATATGGCATGTACTCCTTCCGGCATGCGTGCCAAGGATCATCACGGGGATCATCCTGGTAGCCGGCAGAGGCTTCGGAGAAGCCGCGGCGCTCCTTTACACTGCAGGACAGAGTACGGTCCTCGACTGGAGCAACTGGGATCTGACATCTGCCACATGCCCGCTCAACCCGTTCAGACCGGGCGAAACACTCGCCCTGCACGTATGGGTGATGAGGACAGAAGGAAGTCTGAACCCGCATTCGGTCCAGATAGCCAACGTTTCGTCGGCAGTGCTCATCGTACTCGTGCTGTCGTTCAACCTTCTTGCGAGATACCTGTCACGCAGGCTTGACCGCAAGAACACGGGAGGCAAATAGGGACGCGGCTTACGGACGACAGCCGGCGCAGGCACTGTCCGTGAGGATTTATACATGAAGTGAAAAGGCAATCCGGTCATTTTGGAGGAAAGAATGGATAAGATCAGCATAGAGCATATGGATCTCTACTACGGTGATTTCCACGCTCTCAAGGACATCAACATGCACATCCAGCCAAACGAGATCACTGCACTGATAGGCCCTTCCGGGTGCGGAAAATCAACGCTCCTGAAATCGCTCAACAGGATGAACGATCTCGTGGAGGGATGCAGGATCACAGGTGAAATAAAGCTTGATGACGTAGATATCTACGGGAAAATAGACGTAAACAAGCTCAGAAAACGCGTAGGCATGGTTTTTCAGCAGCCTAACCCGTTCCCTATGAGCATTTATGACAACGTGGCATACGGCCCGCGTATCCACGGGATCAAGAACAAAGGCGAGCTCGACGGCATAGTTGAAAAGTCACTCAAGGCCGCGGGCATCTGGGATGAAGTGAAGGACAGGCTCAAGAAGAGCGCGCTCGGCATGTCCGGCGGACAGCAGCAGCGTCTCTGCATCGCGAGGGCTCTCGCGGTGGAACCTGAAGTCCTTCTTATGGATGAGCCGACAAGCGCCCTGGACCCTATATCGACATCGATCATAGAGGACCTGGCGATGAAGCTCAAGGAAAACTACACGATAGTCATCGTTACACATAACATGCAGCAGGCTACCAGGATCTCAGACAAGACAGCATTTTTTCTGCTCGGAGAAATGGTAGAATTCGCACCTACAGACGATCTGTTCGCTAACCCTCAGGATAAGCGTACAGAAGAGTACATCACAGGGAGGTTTGGCTGATGCGCGACAATTACAACGAGGAGCTCACGGAACTCCACAAGAAACTCATAAGTCTCGGAGATCTGTGCGAACAGGCTATAGCGGCCGCCATGAATTCGCTTTTCGAACATGACGAAAAAGCAGCCGACACCGTAAGCAAGATAGAAGAAGAGACTGACAGGATGTATCACGACATCGAGGCCTTCTGCCTGAGACTCCTCCTCAGAGAGCAGCCTGTCGCGACAGACCTCAGGGTCGTATCAGGCGGCCTGCAGATGATAACAGATATGGAGAGGATCGGGGATTACGCCGGAGACATCGTCGGCATGGCGAAGTTCATAAAGAATGATGAGCTCATATCTCAGATCCCTATGAAGGAACTGTCTGACACGGCCACAGGTATGGTGAGAGACAGTGTCAGTGCATATGTCGAAAAAGACGTTGATCTTGCCAGAGACGTCATGAAACGTGACGACAAGGCGGACGAGTATTTTGACAGCATAGTAAAATGGACTGTCAAGACGATAAAGGAAACGGATATCAAGGACGCGGCGTTCATCGATATCGCGATGATATCCAAGTACCTCGAGAGGATCGCGGACCACGCCGTGAACATCTGCGAGGACGTGATCTTCACTTACACGGGCGAGCGTGTAAAGGATTCTGATCCGGACGAAGAATAATTTCTCAAAATCAAACATCTTATATTTTTTTAAGGAAGCGAAAGCTTCCTTTTTTTGTAAATCCGTGTTTGAATATAGCTAACTATATGGTATAAATGTATCTAGATAAATACAAATCGCACACAGTGTCAACATAAAACTATTTTTAAAAATATTATAATAGTTATGTTAATATACTCAGTATCCACAGCTTCATGACTTATTTATGATTACGGGAGGATCCTGATGTTAGGCAAAAAAGCGAAGAAGATCGGAGAGCCATTCACGCGGAAGGAAAGAGCGGTGAACAGCATCATATGTTTTCTCTGCTGCACCGTTTCGTCGATGATAATGGCTTTCAACCTGAAGAGCTTCGTCGATACGGGCGGGCTTTTTCCGGGAGGATTCGCGGGAGTGACGCTTCTCATCCAGAGAGGACTGCTCAAGTATTTTCAC
>JBJETC010000116.1:0-2951 GCA_051883115.1 Anaerovoracaceae bacterium | reverse complement strand
TATAGTCTTGGCCTTTGACGGCGACTCTACGATGACAAGTTTCTTGCCTGTGCCTGATCTTGCTTTCTTTGTTTTTGCTGCAGCTGCTGCCATATTTCCTCCAAAGGTAAAATATTCTGAATCATCAGAATATTACTTATCAATAAAAAACAATCTGGTATCAGTATTTATCACTAAATCGATCACACGTCAAGTGGTGAACTGAAAATACGGCCGAGACCTGTCTGCACGAGGCCCTTGATTTCAAGTATCGAGACGATCGCGTTTATTCTCTGCGGCGAGAGCATCGTCTCACGGCAGAGCTCCTCTGCGGTTATCTCGCCGTATCGTTTCACTGCTTCCATTACAGCTGTTTCGTCCTCTCCGAGCTTTTCCCTTTCACGCTTCGTTATAACAGGCGTGAGCCCGATGGAACTTATGAAAGCGTCCATATTTATTATCATTTCCGCGCCGTCAAGCAGCAGGCCGTTGCTGCCTGATGCGTGGACATTATCTATTTCGCCGGGTATTGCGTAGACGTCCTTGCCCAGGTCCGCCGCTAATTCAGCCGTTATCATAGCGCCGCTCCTGAAGCCGGCTTCCGCTACTACGACGGCGTCGGACAGCCCGGCGATGAGCCTGTTCCTCAGGGGAAAATGATACTGCCTCGGCCTCATGCCAATAGGGTTTTCCGAGATCAAAAGTCCCCGCTCTGCTATTTCTTCCATCAGCTCGCGGTTTTCTGCAGGATAGCAGTGATCAAGACCGCCGGCGAGGATCGCTATCGTCTTCCCGCCTTCGACTGAAAGAGCTCCTCTGTTAGCGGCAGTGTCTATGCCGCGCGCCATCCCGGTCACGACACATGCCTCTGCCCGGGCAAGCTTCTCTGCGAGTTTTCCGGCCATAGACTCGCCGTAGAAGGAGCAGTCGCGGCTTCCTACTACAGCGATACACTTTGAATCCAGGAGACTCATGTCTCCTATAAGATGGAGCTCCTTAGGCACAGGCTTCACATTTTTCAGGCTGTCCGGGAATCTGCTGTCTTCTTTTGGTATCACGTATTCTTCCGGCATTATGAATCCTTCATTTAACATAGCTCACCTCCGCGGCTCACCTCTTGCCGAATCTGTACTGTATGGCTTCAAGGACACACTCATCTGTAACTTCAGCGAGGCCGTCTATATCGGCTATCGTCCGCGCTATCCTCCGGACTTTGCCGAGTGTCCTGGGGTCGAGCCCCATCCTGCTGTATGCTGATTCGAGGAGACGCTCGGGAGAGCTGCCCTGCCTTATGAATTCTTCTGCCGCCCTGTCAGAAACACTGCTGTTAAGGAGACGGCCGCCGTATCTCCTGTACTGCACTTCCCTGGCCTTCTCAACATCTTCCTTTATCTCTGATGAAGATATCCTGCTGCTGCTCGTAAGCTCCTCGTAAAGTGTAGATCTCATGCTGAGACAAATGTCTATCCTGTCCATGATGGGGCCTGAGATCCTTGAGCGGTACTTTTCGATCTGCACTTGCGAGCATTTGCATTTATGCCTTTTATCACCGTAATATCCGCACGGGCATGGGTTCGATGCAGCGACAAAGAGAAAATCCGCAGGGAAATCGCAGCTTTCTCCGCGCCTGTTGATACGTATCATCTTTCTTTCCAGCGGGGTCCTGAGGGAGTCTATGACGCTCCTGTCGAACTCCGCGAATTCGTCCATGAAAAGGACTCCCTTATGCGCAAGTGATATCTCACCCGGCACAGGGTACGGACCTCCGCCTATAAGAGCGGCCCGGGTGATGCTGCTGTGCGGCTTTCTGAAAGGACGGCGCCTTATAAAAGGGTCCTGTTCATTCAGCAGGCCTGCGGCGGAATAAACTGACGTGACCTCTGTGATCTCTTCCTGATCCATCTCGGGCAGTATAGATGGGAGACGTTCCGCCAGCATAGTTTTCCCTGATGCAGGGCTTCCCAGCATGAAGATCCCGTGACCTCCGGCCGCGGCGATCGTCATCGCTCTTTTAGCTGAGACCATGCCGTGTATGTCGGCAAAATCAAGGCCGGAGTCAGGTGATCCTTCGTTATTCAGTTCCGATATATCAAAGCGTCTGACTTCGGGAAGCTTTCCTTTTTTATTTACGAAGTCCATGACCTCTGTCAGGCTCGCAGCGCTGTAGATCTTACCGCCCTTTATTAATGAGGCTTCTTTTTCGTTTTCGCGAGGTATGATGACTGTTTTCCCTCTGCTCACTGCCTCTGAAGCCATTGCGAGTATCCCGCCGACGCCTTTTACCGCACCGTCGAGAGAGAGCTCGCCTGCCATGCAGTATTTTTCTATATCTCCGGCAAATACCCTGCCGCTCGCGCAGAGAACGGCTATCGCGATGGCCAGATCGAGCTGGCTCCCTCTCTTGTGCTGATCTGCAGGCGCGATGTTTATCATGACCCTGCCGAGCGGATAATCTATGCCGGAATTAACTATCGCAGTCCTGGAACGCTTTGCCGCTTCAGCTATCGTCTTGTCGCCCAGGCCTATGATGTCTGTCGACGGAAGGCCTCCCGATATAGCAGCTTCTATTGTCACCAGCTCAGCCTTTATGCCTGAGAGGACCGCTGAATATATTTTTGAAACCATGACTCCCTCCTGTCAGAACGCGCTGCAGATCTGATTTATGACTATCTCTATTACATCGAAAGAAACCATGCGTCCCGTCTGGCCTGTGTTCCTGAGATAATCAGATGCTGTGTATCTCAGTCTCGCCCTTTTCTCACCGTTCACCGCGTCGCCCGGTCTGCCGCACACCGGTTCCATCCTCGTCTTAACTTCTATTATGTGGATGATGCCGTTCTTCTTCGCGATGATATCCGCCTCTCCGAGCCTGCATCTGTAATTCCTCTCGAGCACGGCGTATCCCTCCGCCTTGAGCATTTCCGCCGCCGCGTCCTCGCCTATCCTTCCCAGCTCTGTTCTGTTAGCAACAT
>JBJETC010000115.1:0-2959 GCA_051883115.1 Anaerovoracaceae bacterium | reverse complement strand
TCCTACAGCTACGATCTCGTCATACTTTTCTCCCGAATCAAGAAGCTGTCTCAGCTTGTCTGATCCGAAAGCCTTTTCTCCGTATGTACCGTCGTCTGTTACCATGAATACCCTGTCGACGCCTGCCTTGAACTCATCTTCAAGGATGACGAGATCCTTGCTCCTGAATCCGCAGATCATGTCTACATGGATACCGTAATCATGCATGCCTATAGCGAGCGGATATGCAAGGGCGTTTCCTACGCCTCCGCCTACTACGCATACTTTCTTGAGGCCTTCCATCTTTGAAGGTTTCCCGAGAGGTCCAACGACATCAGCAAGGCAGTCGCCGACTTCCATCTGCTGCATCATCATTGTTGTTCTGCCTACAGCCTGGAAGATGAGGTCGATCGTGCCTTCCTTCTCATCGTGACCGGCCATGGTGAGAGGGATCCTCTCACCGTGCTCGTCTGTACGAAGGATAATGAACTGTCCCGGTTTCGCGTGTCTTGCCACGAGTGGTGCGTAGATCTTGACCCAGGTGATCGTCGGATTCAGCACCCTTTTGCTTACAATCTCAAATCTTTTCATAAAAAACTGCAACCTCGATTCTGACTATTTATCCCCCTCTAAGTTATCGAAACTCTGCTTTTCGTTAACTAAGCGGTCATATCTCTCGACAGCGCATTTCTCTGCTTTCTCGAACAGTGAATCAGCTCTGTCAGGGAATTTGAGCTTAAGTGAATTGTAACGGACTTCGCCCATGATGAAGTCTTCGTAGTTGGCAGTAGGAGCCTTGCTGTCGATCGACAGAGGGTTCTTGCCCTGTGCTTCAAGATCAGGATTGTATCTGAGGAGGTTCCAGTATCCGCAGTCTACCGCATCCTTCATCTCTTCCATGATCTTGCTCATGCCCTTCTTGATACCGTGGTTGATGCAAGGCGAGTAAGCGATGATGAGCGATGGGCCGTTGTAAGCCTCAGCCTCCTTGATCGCCTTGATCGTCTGGTTGTAATCGGCACCCATGGCGATCTGAGCTACGTAAACGTAGCCGTAAGCCATTGCGATCTGAGCGAGATCCTTCTTCTTTACAGCCTTTCCTGAAGCAGCGAATTTAGCGACAGCTCCGAGAGGTGTAGCCTTTGAAGACTGTCCGCCTGTATTTGAATATACCTCAGTATCGAATACCATTACGTTGATGTTGTTGCCTGAAGCGAGGACGTGGTCGAGTCCGCCGTAGCCGATATCATAAGCCCAGCCGTCTCCGCCGAATGCCCACATCGATGGTTTGATGAGCATGTCTTTGTTGACAACTACGAATTCCGCGTCTTCATCAGATGCAGCGAGCTTCTCGCATGCTGCTTCTACTTCGGCAGCAGGTCCCTTTGAAGCTTCATAGTCTTCCATGTTGTCGAGCCATTCCTGAGCAGGAGCGCCGATCTTGTCCTTCAGTCTTTCAACTGCTGACTTCATCTCCTGACGTCTTGACATGACTGACATTTCCATTCCGAGTCCGAACTCAGCGTTGTCCTCGAACAGGGAGTTAGCCCATGCAGGACCGTGTCCCTTTCTGTCTACAGTGTAAGGTGTGCTCGGTGCGCTGTTGCCCCAGATGGATGTGCATCCTGTAGCGTTCGCGATATACATCCTGTCTCCGAAGAGCTGGGTGATGAGCTTTGCGTAAGGAGCTTCTCCGCATCCCGGGCATGCTCCCGAGAACTCAAGCAGCGGCTGCTTGAACTGCGAACCCTTTACTGTATCTTCTGCGAACGGTACGTCCTTTTCTTCCGTATCGTGGAACAGGTAGTCGAACTTCTTCTGCTCTGCCTGTACCTCGTCGTCACGGAACGGATGCATCTCGAGAGCCTTTTCCTTTGCAGGGCATACCTGAGCGCAGACACCGCATCCTGTGCAGTCGAGTGCCGAGATACCCATCGTGAACTTGAGGCCCTCGCATCCCTTTCCTATCATCTTGAGCGATTCTCCGCCGGCCTTCTCAGCCTCCTGCTCTGTAACAGCAAACGGTCTGATAACTCCGTGAGGGCAGGACATAGCGCATCTGTTGCACTGGATGCAGTTCTTCGCGATCCAGTGAGGAACGTCAGCAGCAACGCCTCTCTTCTCGTACTGAGCTGTTCCTGAAGGAACAGAACCATCCTGGGAATCGAGGTAAGCCGATACAGGGATCTCGTCTCCGTTCATGGTCGACATCGGAACGAGTACGTCGTTTAAGTACTTCGTCATCCAAGGATCGCGGCCCACGAGTTTTGCAGGTTCCGGATCATCCTTGGCGTCAGCCCATGATGCAGGAACGTTTACTTCGTGAACATTCTTTATCCCGGCTTCAACAGCCTCGATATTCATGTTAACGACTTTTTCGCCCTTCCTGCCGTATGTCTTCCTGATAGCGTCCTTCATGTATTCTTCAGCCTGATCGATAGGGATGATGTTGGCTATCTTGAAGAATGCCGCCTGCAGGATCGTGTTCGTCCTTCTTGCGCCGAGGCCGATCTGCTTAGCGTATGATACGGCGTCGCATGTGTAGAAGTGAACGTTGTTCTGAGCGATATATCTCTTTACTTTTCCAGGGATGTGCTCTTCGAGCTCATCGTCGGACCATGTGCAGTTGAGCAGGAAATATCCGCCCGGCTTTACATCCTGGACCATGTCGTATTTCTTAAGATATGACTCATTGTGGCAAGCTACGAAATTAGCCTGCTTTACATAGTATGTAGACCTGATAGGCTTATCTCCGAAACGCAGGTGGGAAATAGTAACACCGCCCGATTTCTTTGAGTCGTACTGGAAATATGCCTGTACGTATTTATCTGTGTGGTCTCCGATGATCTTTACGCTGTTCTTGTTTGCTCCTACAGTACCATCGGCGCCGAGTCCCCAGAACTTGCATGATACAGTGCCTTCAGTACCAAAGCCAAGGAGCAGTTCCCTAACGAGGATGCCCTGGAACGCTTTGTCTGCT
>JBJETC010000114.1:0-2966 GCA_051883115.1 Anaerovoracaceae bacterium | reverse complement strand
AATCATGAAAAAAAATATCATCGCTCTTGCGGTCGCCGCAATGCTCACAGTGACATCAGCGCCGGCCGCCGTTTTCGCGTCGGGAAGCCAGGCAGCGAAAGCTTCAGGGACAGGCACAGCCGCAGCCGCCGGATCAGCAGGATCTGAGTCCGGGGCGCAGGCCGCAGGCGCAGAAAAGACCGCCGCAGCCGGGACTTTATCTGACCCTTCAGAAGCAAGCGCGAGCGAGCTTCTCTCAGCAGGAAGCTATGAGAAAGACACACTTCTCGTAGTCTTTGACGACGACACATCGAACAGCTCGATCAGGAACGTTATCGATTCCGAGGATGCCGACTGCGAAAAGATAGTGAACATGAGCAGCGACCAGAAAGTGGCCCAGGTCACCATCTCGGACAGCGACACCATGAAGTCCGCCATAAACGGCTTCAGGAAAAAATCAAAAGTCAGATACGTCCAGCCGAATTACAAGTACACATGTCTTTCGACCGACACGTATCTCAGCCCTTCCCTCGTGAACTCGGGGCGCTACGCGTATTACATAGACGACGTCAACGCGAAGGAGGCATGGAGCGTCGTAGAGGCGAAAAAGGACCACGCCACGACTGAGGTCGCGGTCCTCGACACCGGCGTCGACACGAAGCACGCCGATCTCAAGCAGAACATCATCTACTCCGGGAAAAAATATCCTGCGTACCAGAGAGGCCACCTCTACTACTACGATGAGGACGATCAGGGCGGCTCCGATGCGAGCGGCCACGGTACGCACGTCACAGGCATAATAGGCGCCACATATAATAACGGAAAAGGCGCAGCCGGCGTCGCATCCGGAGACGGTTCCCTCGTAAGGGTGAGGAACATCGGCATCTACTCTGACTCAGGCGCTTTCACCATAGACATCATCAAGGGTCTTAATTACGTAAAATACGAAACGAAGGCGAAGGTCGTCAACATGAGCATCGGGAACAGCGAAGATGACTATGCCATGGACGACGCCATCAAGGACGCATACTACAACTACGGCATCCTTGTCGTAGCTGCGTCAGGAAATGAAAACCAGGAGAGCGTCGGCTCACCTACGGCCACAGGCGAGGTCCTCAGCGTAAACGCCACAGGCCGCAAATCATCTTCAGGCTCCGCAGCCGACTCCGATTACTCGAACTACGGCATCAACACAGACGTAGCCGCGCCGGGCACGAACATCATGAGCACTTACCCGGGGAAATACGCCATCATGAGCGGCACCTCCATGGCAGCGCCAGTCGTGACATCAGCCGCTGCCCTCATACTCGACGTGAACCCCGATCTCACGCCGGCACAGATAAGCAATATAATCTGCGCCACAACAGGCCAGATCGGATACAACAAAGACAGCTCCAAGAGCGCTTTCGGCGAAGTCGACTGCGAAGCGGCAGTCAAGGCGGCGAGAGACGCGAGCACGTCAGGATCTGTCACGAGCATAGAGCAGAAGGAAAGCGCTGTCACGCTCAGCAAGGGCGATGACATGATGCTCGAGTATGTGACATACCCGGCGAGCACGCTCGTCAGCGAAAGCGATGTCTCATGGAGCTCAAGCAACCCTTCTGTCGCAGAGCTCGAGACGAGGAACGGAAGGCCGACAGGACGCGTCATAGCAAGGAAAGCCGGCACCTCGTACGTGACCGTAACAGTAAAGGGAAGATCAGCCACATGGATGGTCAATGTAAAAGACTCATCTGATCCTGTTGATATCACCCTCGAGATCATGACTTACAGAGATAACTTTTTCACTGGAGACGCACTTAATTTTGATGCCGAAGCCCGCGACAGCAGCGGCAACGCCCTCGATAACGGCGTCGACACAGAGACGTCAGACGACCGCGTCGCATTCGCTTCAGCAGGCGTCCTTATCTGCATGAGACCGGGCACAGCCACGATAACAGCGAGGGTCCGCCACTCATCCATAAGCACATCGAAGACGATAACCGTTTACAACAGGCCGAAGTCGATCCGCATGACACGCTCACGCTCAAGGCTCATGCCCGGCGAGTCGTACACTTTCAAGGCGCAAGTCACGGGAAGGTACGGCACAGGCAAGGAAGGCATACTCGCCCCTACCTGGTACAGCTCAGACCCGTCTGTTGCCTCTGTAGACCCTGAAACGGGAAAAGTCACAGCGAAGAAGGCGGGCACATGCTACATCACGGCTGACTCGAACTACAGCATCGTACGCTGCTCTGCAAAGCTCACCGTCGTGAAATCGAGCGTAAGCTCATCGAGCTATAAACTCAGGAAAAAATCGAGCGCGAAAACTTCGATCACGCTCAAGTGGAAAAGGATCCCGGCGGCTTATGGCTATCAGCTGCAGAGAGTTTCTTCAGGCGGGAGATACAAGACGATAAAGACACTCAGATCCACCGCTGTTTCATATAAGGATAAAGGCCTCAAAGCAGGCAGAAAATACCGCTACCGCATCCGCGCGTATTACAACAAGGCGTCCGGAGGGCGGAAGTATTTCAGCTGGTCAAAATCCGTCTCGATCAGGACGGATCGCTGAGGAAGGGGGTGTGAATGATGTTTGTCAAAAGAATCACCGCCGTCATCGCAGCGGCAGCATTGATGATCACAGCCTCCCAGGCGGCAGCCTTCGCAGGCACATACAGTATCTGGGACACGACTGATAAAAACGTCACTATAGTAGAAGACGACAGCGGCTCAGATACCGGAGAGGGCTCCGTCTCAAAGGGCGGGAAGCTCATATCCGGCAGCACGACGATAGAAGCAGTACGTTCCCAGGCGCCGCAGGATCTCCTGGATACGTATGGGATCAGCATGGATCCGAGGACCTCTTACTGCCAGGACGTCCTTGACGCCGCGGATTCCATATATAATGAGGAATACACGAGGCTCATGAACGCGAAGAACTTCTCGGACATCGCACAGGCAGACGGAACAGACAGCCTGTCCCTCAACTACAGCAGTGAGACACT
>JBJETC010000113.1:0-2984 GCA_051883115.1 Anaerovoracaceae bacterium | reverse complement strand
TTCGGGCTCCCGTACTCAGGCTCGTAATGATGCGACAGCACCATGTGCTCCACCATGAGTTTCTTTTCCTTGCTGAACCCGAGTTTTTCCATGAGACCGTCAAGATACTTTATACCCATGACGATATGACCGAGAAGATTCCCTTCTACGGAATATCCCGGCGAGACTCCGAACTCGTTCGACTTTATCTCCCATATCTTCGCGATATCGTGGACTATGACGCCCGTGCATACGAGGTCCCTGTTGAGGTCAGTGTAGACCTCGCAGACTTTCTGGCCGTTCATGAGCATCCTTTTTACATGATAGAGGAGCCCTGCGAATTCGGCGTGATGGTTCCTCGAGGCGGCCGGATAGTACATCCATTTGTCCTTGTTGTCGTCGAGCACCTCGAGCGAAAGGGCCCTGAGATCGCTGTCGCCTATAGACTCAGCGACGCCGTGGATATAATCGTACATCGACTGAGGATCTTCAGGAGCGGCCTTGATGTAATCCTGCATCTCTATGGTGTCGCAGTCCTGCAGCATCCTTATCTGCTGGATGCGGAACTGCTTCGCGCCCTGCCACTCGTTGACTCTGGCTTTGACCCTTATGACATCGCCGTCTTTCATCTTGCTCAGCCTGTCAGAATCAGTGCCGTTCACGTCCCACTTCTTTGACGAGACCTCGCCTGTCTTGTCGCAGAGCGTCACGTCAAAATACTGCTTGCCGTTCGAGCCGACTCTGATTGCAGGGTTCTTGACCATGAAGTAGTCAGTGATTTCCTGATCTACTTCTATGTCGGATACGAAGACTTTCTTCCTGTATTTGTCCTGATCCCGGCTGTCGCCGGCTGTCTGCATGTTGATCTGCTCTTCTGCCATTTTTATCCCCAATCGTAAAAATCGTGCTTGTATTTTATCTTAAAATCAGTCGTTCAGGCTCACTGCCTTCTGCAGTATCGTGTTCGCGACAGGAGCCGCGCCCGTGATGCCGCTCGTGCTGTGTTCCAGACACACTTCGAAAGCGTAAGGATGATCATCGTCATCGAGGAACCCGACGAACCATGAATTGTATCCCGTACCGCCCGCCTGCGCCGTTCCTGTCTTCGCGCAGACATTAAGTCCCGGGAACCTGCTCTCGCCGTATTCCGACGTCACATTGTTCCTCATCATTTCCTTGAGCTGCGACGCTGAATCCTCACTCATTGTCGTTCCGGCCGAAACGGATATCCCCGTCGACGAAGCGAGTATCCTCGGCTGAACGGCTTTTCCGCCGTTTGCTATCGAACCGATGTAGACCATGAACGAGCACGGATTGACGAGATCCTTCCACTGGCCGATACCTGCCCATCCGAGACTCATAGGAGCGTTCGACGGGAACTGGAACGAACCCTTCGCGCACTTTATCCCGCTCATGTCGTAAGACTTCGTGAGCCCCGCGTTTTTCGTGAACTTAGAAAGCGCCGACGCGCCGACGTGGTCCGCGATAACGGAAAACGCCGTGTTGCATGAATTCGCGAGCGCATCCTCGAACGATTCCTTCCCGTGAGCGCCGTCATGACACGTTATGCTCTTGGAACCGAAACTCCTCGCGCCTGTGCATGTGTAAGAGAATGAATTTACATAGTCAGGATCGTTTTCCAGGGCAGCGCCTGCCGTTACGAGCTTGAACGTCGAGCCCGGCGTGAACGTGCCTGAAAGGAACTTGTTCATGAACGTACCCGACTCCGCTGTGCTTATGGACGGCGGATCTTTCGGGTCATATGTCGGCGTACTTACCATGCACAGGATCTCGCCTGTCTTATAGTTATATACGGCCGCGAAGCCCTTGTTGCTCCCCATTGCCCTGTAAGCCGCGGCGCACAGCCTAGAGTCTATGCTCAGCTTCACGTCATTTCCTTTTCCTGTCGCGCTGTACACGCCTGTTAAAAGGTTGTACCCGACAAGTCTGTCCCTGAGGGCCGACTCCGCCGACGTGGAAACATATCCCTTCGCGTCGCCGACAGTCTGAGCCGTCGCGAGCCTTACAGCCTTGTTCTTACTGAATTTTATATTTTTTTTCGTGTTATCCGCGAGCAGTTTGTCATTCCTGTCGTAGATACGTCCCACAGCGAGCCTTCCGTTCCTGTAGAGACCGAGGTTCACAGTAGACGTCGCCCATTTTTCACCGTTTATGACAAAGCGTACGGCGAAAACCAGGAGCCCTACCAAGAGGAGCCCGGCAAGCAGAAGGCATATGACCGCTCTTTTTTCCAGCTTTTTCATGCTCCGTGCTTACCTCCCTCGAAAAGGCTGCCGCCTACTTTATCGAAAATATCCGTATGATCTTCCGTGAAGCCCTTGTTGGAATTCGATACCGCGATGCTGGCGCCCTGCCGCGTGTCAGCCGCCTTCAGGAACGCGAGCATCCCCCATGACGATATCATCGATGTACCGCCCGCCGAAAGGAACGGGAACGTCACACCTGTAAGCGGCAGCAGATCCACAGATCCGAACACGTTCAGTATCGTCTGGAAAAGGAAGAGCGTCGTCGCCGCGCACGCCGCGATCGTGTAATACGTCGACCTTCCCGTCCATATCGATCTGAAGGCGAAAACCGCGAGCGTCACTATCGACAGGACTGCGAGGATCGCTATTATGAATCCCCATTCTTCCGTTACTATCCCGAAGACAAGGTCCGTCTGAGCCGCACCGAGCCTGCTGAGCCATCCGTTTCCGGCGCCTACGCCGACGAACCCGCCGCTTGCCGCGGCAGACATCGTCCTCGTCTGCTGGAAGCCTCCCGCCTCGTTAGCGTGTTCCCAGACGTGCCCCCAGACATTTATCCTGTCAGCCACGTAGCCTCTGAACCTTATGACAAGGAGCCCGCCTACGAAAGCGACACCGAGTATCATGATCATCTTCGTGAAATCGCCCGATCTTAAAAACGACATCACGACGAATGTCACGAAGAAAATGAGCGCTGTCCCGAAATCCCCCATGAGCGCGAGGCAGATGAAGCAGAAT
>JBJETC010000112.1:0-2998 GCA_051883115.1 Anaerovoracaceae bacterium | reverse complement strand
GTTCGATGCCGACGCCTGTTCTCGAAGGGATGTTGTACACGATTATCGGTTTTGTGCTGACTTTCGAATATTCCTCGTAGATCTTTACAAGTCCGTTCTGTGTGGCTTTGTTGTAGTACGGGGTCACGACGAGCAGCGCGTCGCATCCGCACTCGCAGGCGAATTTGCTGAGCGAGCAGCCGTAAGCGATGTCGTTGCTTCCGGTGCCGGCTATGACAGGAACGCGTCCGTCAACGTGCTCGGCAGCAAATGCAAGGGTCTTGCGGTGTTCTTCATCCGAGAGGGTGGAGCCTTCTCCTGAAGTGCCGCAGATGAGCAGCGCGTCTACGCCCTGTTCGATCTGCCAGTCGATGAGTCTTCCCATCTGATCGTAATTAACGCCGTTCTCGTCGAGCGGTGTGATGAGTGCTGTTGCTACGCCTGTGAAAATAGGGTTTTCTCTTTTCATTTTGGAACCTCCTGATGTCCATTTAGTAAGATAAAATGATACATTGAGAGTGAACTGATAAAAAGAAAGCAGCTGATGCGGTATCAGCTGCTTGACATTTTATTTTCCTGAAACCCCGATAAAAGAGTACGTGTGTGGTGATTCAAGAATGTTCTATCAAGGATAGCTCTCCGCAGTATATGCGACAGTCGTACGGATATTGTTCCGTATGCCCAGCGCACCTGCCCTGTGTGAAGCAGGAGGCTTCGGCGGCAGCTCCTTTCGCGGCACGGGACACACATCCCTTTACTGTGCCGGTACTGATCGCTTACCGCATCCTCTATCTCAATTTTATTTAATCATACAACGTATATACGTATATGTCAACGGAAAATTATTGATAAAAACAATAAAATAAAATTAAATTTGTGAAAAATCACGATGAAACGTGCTGACGTGCCGGGGAAGGGCGGCTTCGGAGTCGTGAAGCTGTCTGTCCGGAAATCAAATAAGGTTTGATTTTAAAATAAAAAGAACCGCGCCGTTATGCCCCGGCGCGGTCGATATTCCTTATAAAGGTGGGTCAGTCGTTTACGGCTTCAGCACCCTCTCCCTCTGGCGGAAGTTTTTCGTAAGCATCGAGTATAGTGTTCTGGATCAGTGTTCTGATTTCTGATTTCAAAGGGTGTGCTATATCTCGGAAGTCGCCTTCTCCCATCTTTTTACTTGGCATAGCGATAAAAAGACCGTTCTGGCCGTCAATGATCTTGATGTCGTGAACGACAAACTCATCATCAAAGGTAATAGACGCAACAGCTTTGAGCTTACCGCCGGAGTTGACCCTGCGGATCCTAACATCAGTAATATTCATGGCGTGGCCTTTCATGTATGTAATTTAGAACAGTATTTCATACATAAATAGTAGCATTCAGGCAATTCAATGTCAATAAAAATATGTAAATATGTAAAATAATAAAGACAGAATCTGATTGCTGTTCTGTTTTGTTAACGAAGGTCCGATGAAGCTGTAACGGTTGATTTATCTTCACAGTGGGTATTTAGTATGGTATAATTAGTTTCGACTGAAGTAATTTGATTTGGAGGACCGTCAATGACTGATTTGACTAAACATAGAAAAATACATTTCATTGGGATAGGCGGGATAGGTATTTCCGCACTCGCTGAGATCATGGTTTCCCGCGGATACAGCGTATCGGGATCGGACATGCAGGAATCCGATATGACGAAGAAGCTGGAAGGCATGGGGATAGAGGTGCATATCGGCCACGCTGCAGAGAACGTGGAGGGTGTCGACCTCGTCGTCTATTCAGCGGCGATAGCTCCTGAGAACCCGGAGATGGTGAGAGCACGCGAGCTCGGGATCGAACTCATCAGCAGAGCAGAGATGCTCGGGACCATAATGAACGAGTTCAAGTACAGCATCGCGGTAAGCGGAACACACGGCAAGACGACCACGACATCAATGGTCTCGCTGATCCTGGAGAATGCCGGGTATGACCCGACTATCCTTGTAGGAGGGAACCTCGCCGAGATAGGCGGAAATGTCAGGACAGGAAAAAGCGACTATTTCGTCACAGAAGCCTGCGAATACAGGGACAGCTTCCTGAGCCTGAGACCGATGATCGAGATCATACTCAACATAGATTCCGATCACCTTGACTATTTCAAGGACATAGAGCACATCGTAAAATCGTTCAACAAGTTCGCGTCATACGTACCGCAGGGCGGCAAGATAATTGCATACGACGCGAATCCTTTCGTAAACGAAGTCATCAAGGGCAGAGACAACGCTGTCACATTCGGATATAACAGGAATTCAGATTATTACATTTCTAATGTCAGCTTCAACGAGGGAATGCCTCGCTTTGACATAACGGCTGACGGCAGGACATATGAAGGCATCCAGCTTTCCATCCCTGGCGAGCACAACATCCTGAATGCCGCTGCGGCTTTCGCGTGCTGCCACGGCATGGGAGTCGATCCTGATGTCATCATGTCCACGATCAGCTCATAC
Source organism: Anaerovoracaceae bacterium (assembly GCA_051883115.1). Classification (GTDB taxonomy): domain Bacteria; phylum Bacillota; class Clostridia; order Peptostreptococcales; family Anaerovoracaceae; genus Aminicella. The sequence continues at coordinate 536 of JBJETC010000112.1, read as the reverse complement.
AAGGGGATAAAGAGACGTTTTGACGAGAAGGGCACGTTCGGCGACGGCGTCATGCTCGTAGACGATTACGCGCATCATCCTACGGAGATAAAGGCTACGCTCGCTGCAGCCTCGAACCTCCCGCACAACAGAATCTGGTGCATATTCCAGCCTCACACGTACACGAGGCTGCTCGCCCTCTTTGACGACTTCTCAAAGGCATTCGGTAAGGCTGATGAGCTTATCGTCGCGGATATCTACGCGGCAAGGGAAAAAGACATCTATCAGATCTCATCGCAGAAGCTCTGCGACGCTATCAGCAGGGAAGAACCGGAAAAGAACATCTATTACATACCGGGATTCGAGGATATCGCTGATTTCGTAAGGCAGAACGCTGTCAAAGGCGACATCGTCATCACGATGGGCGCCGGAGATATCTATAAAGTCGGTGACATTTTGATGGAAAAGGATAAAGAAGATAAGAAAAACGCCTGAAAACGTTTGCCTTATCACTTTCTCTGTAGTATATTTTAATAGTTTTGAAAAGCTCACATTCA
>JBJETC010000111.1:0-2998 GCA_051883115.1 Anaerovoracaceae bacterium | reverse complement strand
CCGACAGCCGGCAGCATATACCCGTACACCAGTATCAGGATGAAAGGCAGCATGCCTACACGGAACACGAATTCCCATTTATCTCTCCACTGAACGAGGAGGTCCCTGCGGACCATCGCCCAGAATGCCGTTGATGTCAGATTTTTCTCTTTCATTTCCTACTCCTCCCCGTTTGCGCTCTGTCTGTCGTCTACACCGTCTCTGTTAGTCAGCACGAGGAAAACATCGTTGAGCGACGTCGTCCCTGTCTTTTCCTCGAGTTCGCCGACCGTGCCGTAAGCGAGCATATCGCCTTTTTTCATGATCGCGACGTGTTCGCAGAAGTTCTCGACTTCCTCCATGTAATGCGTCGTCAGGAAGATCGTCGTGCCTTCCTTGTTCATCTTCAGCATCTGATCCCAGAGTATGTTCCTGTAATTCGGGTCGAGGCCTGTCGTAGGCTCATCGAGAAAAAGGATCTCCGGGCGGTGTAGCATCGCTCTCGCGATCTTGAGGCGCTGCGCCATGCCGCCGGAATAGCTTTTGACAAAATCCTTCCTGCGGTCCCACAGTCCGAACTTGTTCAGGAGCTCCTCCGACTGTTCTTTAATATCTTTCGGGTCCATGCCGAAATACCTGCCGTGGAAATAGAGGTTCTCCTCGGCCGTGAGGCTCCTCTCGAGGTTGTTGTGCTGCGCCACGACGCCGATCTTCCTGCGGATCGAGGCCACATCACTCGTGAGGTCGCGGCCGTCGTAGATGATCTGGCCCGAGCTCGGGAGGAGCTGAGTCGTCACCATGTTGATCGTCGTGGACTTGCCGGCGCCGTTCGCGCCGAGGAAACCGAAGATCTCGCCTTTTTCCACGTGGAACGAGATACCCTTTACCGCATCCACGACACCGTTTTTCGTCTTGTATGTCTTCTTCAGATCTTTTACTTCAAGAACAGAACTGGTCATTTTTTCCTCCTGTATCGTATACCCCTTGTGGGTATGTTGTTTTCATGACGATAATATATACCCTACTGGGGTATATGTCAAGTAATTATCCGGAAAAAATCATGGCGGTGAAAAAGCTGCTGAAAAGCCTGTCCCGGCGCGGTATCCCCGCCTTCCTCAAACAATTCGGATCCGGGGCTCAAATAATCTTTACGGGTAATTGACACGCCCTTTATCTTCGATATAGAATAATTTAAACTTTTGATAAACTGTTTGATCAAGGAGAGATAAAAATGGCTAAAGCAACGACAGAAGCAACGACAGAGAGCTCTGGCTCGAAAGCGTTTGCCGTAGCACAGCAGCTCGGAAAGTCCCTGTTCCTGCCGATCGCGATCCTGCCTTTCGCGGGATTGCTGCTCGGTATCGGAAGCTCTTTCACAAACGCTACTACCATTGCTACTTATCACCTGGAGGGAGTCCTCCACCAGGGCACGTTCCTGTATGCGCTCATGGAGATGTTTTCTGAGGCAGGCGGCGTCATATTCGACAACCTGGCACTCATATTCGCACTCGCTGTAGCGCTCGGGATGGCAAAGAAGGAAAAAGGCGTAGCGGTCGTATCCGCCGCGATCTTTTACCTCGTAATGAACATAACGATAAACACCATGCTTACGCTGTCCGGGCAGATCCTGTCTGACGGCTCGATCGCGAAAGACGTGCTGGATGGCGCCATCACGTCGGTCCTCGGCATCCAGACGCTGAACATGGGCGTGTTCGGCGGCATCATCGCCGGGCTCATCACAGCGGCCCTGTGCAACCGCTTTTACAAGCAGCAGCTGCCATCGGCGCTGTCCTTCTTCGCCGGCACACGTTTTGTCCCGATCATAAGCATGATCGTGGCATTCGTGACAGGCGCGGTATGTTTTGTCGTATGGCCTTACATACAGGACGGCATCTACGCGCTGGGATCCATCGTAAACAAGGCAGGCTACGCAGGCACGTTCATCTACGGCTGCATCGAGCGAGCTCTGATCCCGTTCGGACTGCACCACATTTTCTACATGCCGTTCTGGCAGACGGGCGTCGGCGGCACGGCCGAAGTACAGGGCAAACTCGTGGAAGGCGCGCAGAACATATTCTTCGCACAGCTGGCAGACCCGACATGCAAGCACTTTGACTCATCGGCGAGATTCCTTGCCGGCAAGTTCCCGTTCATGATGGGCGGACTCCCGGGAGCGGCTCTCGCGATGTACACCTGCGCCAAGCCTGAAAAAAGGAAGCAGGCTGGTTCGCTGCTTTTCTCAGTAGCACTCACATCGTTCCTCACAGGGATCACTGAGCCTATAGAGTTCACGTTCCTGTTCCTCGCACCGGGGCTCTTCGGGATCCACGTACTCTTCGCGGGACTCGCGTTCATGCTCTGCGACATATTCGCGATCCGCGTCGGAACGACATTCAGCTGCGGACTTATCGACTTCATACTGTACGGCGTACTTCCGGGGCAGGCGAAATCCAACTGGATGATGATGATACCGCTCATCGTGATATATTTCGTCCTGTACTTCTTCGTATTCCGCTTCGTGATCAAGAAAAAGAACCTCAAGACTCCGGGACGCGAAGATGATGATGAGGACATGCACCTCGTCACAAAGGACGAATACCGTCAGAAGACAGGTGTCGGCGTCGCAGGCGGCAAGAAGGCAAAAGGCGGTAAGGAAAAATATGACGAAAAATCTGCTCTTATCCTCCGCGGCATCGGCGGAAGCGATAATGTGACTGACATAGACAACTGCGCGACGAGGCTCCGTCTCACGCTCATAGACGGGACAAAGGTCAATGAGCCTCTGCTCAAGGCATCCGGCGCTTCCGGCGTAGTTATAAAAGGAAATGCAGCGCAGATCATATACGGTCCTGTGGTATCTGTCGTAAAATCGAACTTCGAGGATCTCGTCGACAGCATCCGCGCGGGCGAGGTAGATGAATCCGAGATCATGGGCGCTCCTGAGGAAGTGACTGAAGAAAAGACACAGGCGCCTGCGGCTGCAGCTGCTCCTGCTGCTGAAAAAATGGAGGACTGCGTG
>JBJETC010000110.1:0-3006 GCA_051883115.1 Anaerovoracaceae bacterium | reverse complement strand
AAAAGTCAGAATCAGAGTATGAGGAAAGCTCGTCAGACGCTGAGGGCAGAGACGAAGAGTAAAGACGGCCCGGCCTTCATACATCAATATTTTACGGATATCACCCGGAGGGAATTTTCCCTCCGGATTTTTTTATGAGAAAAGTGTTTACAATCATACCCTGATGGGGTATCATATCAATGTAATAAATACCATATGGGGGTATCAAAATGACAAAGAAAAAAGAAAGCGTAAGTGCTCCTGATAACGAAGAATGCCGGGAGCTGCTTGAAAAGGAAGCAGAAGAGACGGCTTCGTGCTGCTCTGACAGGAAGAAATACAGAAGCGACGAAGAGTTCAAGGCTCTGTCGAACAGGCTCTGCAGGATAGAGGGCCAGGTGAGAGGCCTCAAGAAGATGCTTGAGGAAGACGCCTACTGCCCTGACATCCTCGTCCAGGTATCGGCCGTAAAGGCCGCACTCGACAGCTTCAGCCGCGTGCTCCTGTCGAACCACATCCGCACATGCGTCGTGGATGACATAAAGGACGGAAAGGACGAGACAGTTGATGAGCTCGTCAATGTAGTCCAGAAGCTCATGAAGTAAGCCTTCATGCTTTCACTTTCAAAAGGGGTTTTTATATATCAAAGGAGTATGCAGCAAGATGAGCGAAAAACTTAAACAGTATGATATTACAGGCATGAGCTGCGCTGCCTGCGCGAACAGGGTCGAAAAGGCCGTGTCGAAGGTCGACGGTGTCGAGCAGTGCTCGGTGAGCCTGCTCACGAACTCTATGGGGGTAGAGGGAACAGCGTCGCCGGCAGAGATAATAAAGGCAGTTGAGGAAGCCGGATATGGAGCAAGCGCAAGGGGAGCAGCTGCTTCGTCGGGTACTGATGCAGCGGAGTTCGAGGCGGAGATGGCTCAGGAGGCTGAGGCCCTGAAGGACAAGCAGACGCCTGTCCTCAGGAAGCGCCTTATATGGTCAGCCGCTTTCCTCCTGATCCTCATGTATTTCTCGATGGGGCACATGATGTTCGGGTTCCCGCTCCCGTCATTCTTTGAGGGGAACCATATCGCTATAGGCATAGTAGAGATGCTGCTTTCCGGGATCATCATGGTGATAAACCAGAAATTCTTCACGAGCGGCTTCAGGGGCCTGATCCACAGGTCGCCTAACATGGACACGCTCGTAGCCATGGGATCGATGACATCGTTCGCGTGGAGCGTGGTCGTGCTTCTCGCCATGACTCAGGCTCAGATGAGGGGCGACAGCGCGGCAGTCATGAAGTACATGAACGACTTGTATTTCGAGTCGGCCGGCATGATCGTAACGCTCATAACGATAGGAAAGATGCTCGAGTCCATGTCAAAGGGTAGGACGACGGATGCGCTGAAAAGCCTCATGAAGCTCGCGCCTGAGACGGCGACGGTCATTCGCGGCGGCGAGGAAAAAGTCGTTCCTGTAGCTGAAGTAGCGGTGGGCGACGAGTTCATCGTAAAGACAGGGGAAAACGTCCCTGTAGACGGAGTGATAGTTTCAGGAAGCGCGGCTTTCGACGAATCGGCGCTCACGGGAGAATCCATCCCTGTTGATAAAAATGAAGGCGACAGGATCTCGGCGGCAACGGTCAACAAGTCCGGATATGTTACGGCAAAAGCCCTGAGGATAGGAAAGGACACGACGCTTTCGCAGATCATAAGCATGGTGAGCGACGCCTCGGCCACAAAGGCTCCTATAGCGAGGATAGCCGACAAGGTATCAGGCGTGTTCGTGCCGGCAGTCATGATAGTCGCTGCGGTTACATTCGTTATCTGGATGTTCGCCTCACGTGACATAGCATTCTCGCTCGCCAGAGGCATTGCGGTGCTCGTTATAAGCTGCCCGTGCGCGCTCGGACTCGCGACGCCTGTTGCGATCATGGTCGGCAACGGCATGGGAGCGAAAAACGGCATACTCTTCAAGACTGCCGAATCGCTTGAACAGGCCGGGAAGACTGAGATCGTGGCTCTCGACAAGACAGGTACGATCACGAACGGCGAGCCTGAGGTCACATATGCAGAAGCGGCTGACGGCACAGACGAGACTGATTTCCTGAAGACGGCATATGTGCTCGAGAGCAGGAGCGAGCATCCGCTTGCGAAGGCTGTCGTGAGGGATTATGAGAAAAAATTCGGGAAGCCGGAAATGGCGGATGTGAAGGATTTCCGTGTCGTCGCGGGTAACGGCCTGAGGGCTGTTATAGACGGGACGGAGGCGGCCGGAGGCAATCTCGCGTTTATCTCGGGTTCTGCAGATGTACCGGAGCGTTTTGTCAGGAAGGCTGAGGAGCTTGCGGATCAGGGCATGACGTGCATGTTCTTCGCGAAGGGCGGTTCGTTCGCGGGTATGATAGCGGCGGCCGATACGATCAAGGATGACAGCGCTCAGGCCATCAGGGAGCTCCATAACATGGGCATAGAGACCGTTATGATCACCGGCGATAACGAGAAGACTGCAAGGGCTATCGGCAGACAGGCCGGTGTCGACAGGGTGATCGCGGGCGTCCTTCCTGAAGGCAAGGAACGTGAAGTAAGGAAGCTCTCTGAGGAGGGCAGGGTCGCCATGGTAGGCGACGGCATAAATGACGCTCCGGCTCTTACGAGGGCCGATACGGGCATAGCGATCGGGAACGGGACCGATGTCGCAATAGACGCGGCAGATATAGTCCTGATGAAGAGCAGACTCACTGATGTCTCGGCTGCCATAAGGCTGAGCCGCGCTACGTTGAGGAACATCCACGAGAACCTGTTCTGGGCGTTCTTCTACAATGTCCTTCTTATACCGCTCGCTGCGGGCGTCTGGATCCCTATAAACGGATGGCGTGTGAGCCCTATGCTCGGAGCCGCTGCGATGAGCCTTTCGAGTTTCACTGTCGTCATGAACGCTCTGAGGCTGAACCTGTTCGATATAAGGAACGCTTCTAAGGATAAAAAGATCAGGAGGCATAGTAAGCCTGAAAATACAGAAGATACGGCTGCTCAGGAG
>JBJETC010000109.1:0-3027 GCA_051883115.1 Anaerovoracaceae bacterium | reverse complement strand
AAGTAAAGACCGAGGCGTCTTCAGGGGAAAAAACTTCTTCAGGAAAAACTGCCTCGCAGAGTTCAAAGAAAAGATCCGCCGGGAAAACGACAAAGAAGTCATCCGGCAGGGCGAAGACATCTTCTGCTTTTTCCGTCAAAGGATATAACGGAAAACCTTACAGGATCATACATAATAACAAACCGGTCTTTTCAAAATCAGCCCTTAAGGCGAAAAGCAAGGAGAGATACAGCAGTCTCGACAGCCTTGGGCGCTGCGGCACTGCATTCGCCGTCGTCAGCAAGAGCACGATGCCTACTGAGAAGCGCGGCAGCATCGGGATGATAAAGCCGTCCGGCTGGCAGACGATAAGATACAGCTTCGTAGACGGCAAATACCTCTATAACAGGTGCCATCTCATAGGCTATCAGCTCACGGCGGAAAACGCCAACGAGAGGAACCTGATAACCGGCACGAGGTACATGAACGTAGACGGCATGCTGCCGTTCGAAAACATGGTCGCTGACTATGTCAGGGAAACAGGCAACCACGTAGCCTACAAGGTAAAGCCTGTTTTCAGGGGAAATGATCTTGTGGCTCAGGGAGTTCACATGATGGCTGAATCCGTTGAAGATAACGGCAGGGGAGTGTCGTACAATGTCTTCTGCTATAACGTCCAGCCCGGAGTAAAGATCGATTATTCCGACGGGACAAGCAAAATGGACGGCTCGATCAGCGGATCCGTGATAAGTTCAGGTGATCACAGCGGCGGGACTTCATATTCCGGTCCATCTTCAGGCTCATCATCAAAAGGCAGGAAACAGAAATACGTCATCAACGTAAACACAGGCGTGTTCCACTATCCGTCATGCAGCTCCGTCAGGCTTATGAAGAACAGCAATAAGAAATATACAAGGAGTACAAGGAAGGCACTGATCAATGCCGGATACAAACCATGCGGCAACTGCCGTCCTTAAAGATCCCTGTAAAAATCAAATAAAATTTATTCTCAAAGGCTGCCGCATAGGCAGTCTTTTATTTTATCTTCAGAAAATCGCAGGATCTCCATATCTTCGCCAGATTTTCTTAATATTTATTAAGAAATATATTGTAATAATTCTTAATATTTGTTAAGATTTTGTTGTCAACAGCGCAGTGGGGCAGTGCTTTCACCTGCGCTATAAGTTATCGCCTATTGTTTACAATAACATGCAGAAGGTAGACAAATGGATACTACGATAAGAGACAGCAGGATATCATGGCGCAAAGCCGCGGTCATCATCATAAGCACGATGATCGTCTTTCTTTCGATACCTTTTACCGCAAATTCAGAAGCATCCGCTTCCTCAAAGACATGCAGGACAACGGTCTCCGTTAATCTCAGGAAGGGGCCGGGGCTTTCATACAAGAAAGTCGGCCTGGCTAAAAAAGGCACTTCTCTTAAGTATATAAAAAAGGCAGGCGTTAACGACGGCTTCACATGGTACAAAGTGAAGCACAACGGCAGGAAATGCTACATTGCCTCAAATTTCGTAACATTTTCAAATAAAACAGTTACAAATAACACAAATAAGAGTAATGATAAAAACGGATCATCGAGCTATATAACTAAGAGCGGCTTCCCGTCCAGCTACCTCGATGAACTGAAAAAACTCCACGCAAAGCATCCTAACTGGAAGTTCACGCCGGTGATGACGGGACTTTCATGGGACAGCGCTTTTGCCCAGATGACGAAAAACCCGGGCACGAATACGATAAACAGCGGCAGAGCACCTTCATACAAGCTGACAGACAGTTCCAGCTACAACTACCTTACAGACACTTACTATTCAAAGGACTCGGCATATTTTGTCGCGGCTTCGAAATCGGCTGTTGCTTATTACATGGACCCGAGGAACTGGCTCACCGAAACGTATATCTACATGTTCGAGGACAGGACATACCATTCATATCAGACAGAAGAAATAGTAAAAAAGACTCTGAAAAACAACCCGACGCTCGCAAAGGCATCATCGTCATTTGTCAGCGCAGGCAAAAAATACAACGTAAGCCCTGTCTATCTCGCAGCGAAGTCATATACGGAACTTGGCACTGGCTCATACATGATCGACGGCCACAAGTTCACATATAACGGCGTGAAATACAAGAACTGCTACAACGCTTTCAATATAGGCGCATGCGACTCATACGGCGGCGGAGCAGTAAAGGGACTCGTATACGCTAACGGCGGACAGTCTTCGAAAAACTATACCGCATGGTCTGCCCGCACATACGGGAGAAAATGGGACACCCTCGACAAGGCTATAGACGGCGGCACGGCATATCTCAAATCATCATTCACGGGAAATAACCAGACAAACGGCTACACCGAGCATTTCAACGTGCTCAACGGCCTCAGCGCAGTAGGCACGCACGTCTACATGACAGCAGTTTATGCACCGGCCTCCATGACATATCAGGTCGCGAATTCATATAAAAAATACGGGATCGATGACGAAGCTCTCGAGTTTTTCATCCCCGTATATAACAACATGCCTGCAAACAAAGCCTACAGGCCTTCTGACAGCAGCACGACAGACAACAACTATTATCTTAAGTCACTCAGGATAAGCGCCGGCGGCAGGACAAAGACACTTATAAAAAGCACGAAATGCGACTACAGGACCGTCCTGACAGCTGACGTGCCGTCCGATTCCGACAAAGTAAAGATCACAGCTTCCGCAGCATCAAAGAACGGAGCATACATCTCCGGCACTGGGACACACAGCCTCAGGAGCGGGAGCAACACTTTCAATATCACAGTTAGATCTACATCAGGACTCAAGAGGATCTACACAGTCGTTATAAGGAAATGATCCTTACGGCTCAGAGAGGTAAGACAGGAAAATGGAAAGAGAATACATCATAGGTTTAGACATAGGCGGAACGAATGTCAAATGCGGCATCTTCACGCCGGAATACAGTCCGAAGCAAGTCTGGGAGATCCAGAATTACGATACGGACAGCAGCAGGGACTCAGTTGATTTTCTTATCGAAGACCTCGAAATC
>JBJETC010000108.1:0-3082 GCA_051883115.1 Anaerovoracaceae bacterium | reverse complement strand
CGGTGATTATACATCCACAGGGGTAGAGCTGAGCCGTGATATGACGTCTCAGGAACTCACAGAGGCAGTGGTAACGCTGAGAGCTTTCGTCGAAGCGACAAAGCCGGGCGCTGACTACAGCGTGACATTCACGAATGACAGCCAGGAGACGATAACCGGTGTGAGAAGCGGCGTTTACCTCATCGCGGGAACGTCAGTCACAGTCAAGGACGGCGAAAAGGAAACGAGATATGATCCGACGCCGTACCTGATCTTCGTTCAGAACTACGAGACGGTGACGACAAACGTGAAGTACACAAAGGTCGATCATTACAACTCCGAGGCTAAGGATTACAAGGTCGTGAAGCACTGGCTGAATGACGGGAAAGGCGAGAAGAGACCTGTTTCCATCAAGGTCAGGATCATGAAGGACGGAGAGCTCTACAAGGATGTAGTGCTTTCAGAAAACAACGACTGGACGTACACATGGACAGATACGACGGGCAGCAGGTGGAGCGTGTACGAGTACACACAGGTCAAGGACTACAAGCAGACACTCAAAGAAGAAGGAAATACTTTCATAATTTCGAATAAATACATCAAAGTCAGGGAAGAGAAACCACCTAAGAAGGATAACCCGAAGAAGACCGACAATCCGAAGAATCCTAACGGTCCTAAGACAGGCGATCCGGCGGATCCTATGTGGCTCGTCATCTGTCTGGCAAGCGCCGGAGCGGTTTTGCTGCTGATATACGCAAGGCGCCGCAGTGAGAGGTCATGAAAGGCAGCGAAGGGAAGAGGAACAGGATCCTTTTTCTGATAGCAGCCGTGCTTATCGCAGCAGCAGTGATCGTCCTGCTGGCATCCTTTTATCAGGAAAAAAGCCGGTCGGACAAGCGTGAGGCGGTGCTGAAGGGCCTGCAGAAAGCTCTTCCGGAAGAACAGAGCGTTTTCGTACCATACGAAAACAAGACGAAAAAATCAGAAGACAGCTCAGACACCGAGCGGATGGAAATGATGAGCATCGACGGATGCTCGTGTGTCGGGATATTAGTTATAAAAGACCTCGGCAGATCGTGGCCGGTCGGAAGCATGTACGAAGACCGTAAAACGATGCCGTGCCACAGCGAAGGGCTTCCCGAAGAGGAGAACTTCCGCATAAGAGGTATCGGAAGATATTATGATTTCAAAGATATCTCAGGACTCAGGGCAGGCGCCGATGTCGATTTTATCTCGGTCGACGGGACGAAATATGAATACGAAGTGACCGGGATAGACGAAAGCGGGAACATGAGCGGCAGCAAATGCGATCTCATGCTCTGGTACAGCAAGGGAAAAAACAACAGGATGATGATCCGGTGCGATTTCCGCGATCAGTAGTCCCGGCCATTTAATAAAGCATCTTAAGGCAGACAGGAAGAAAAATGGATAAAAAAAAGAACAGGAAAGACACCGGCGGAGCTGAAAAAACAGCGCCGCAGGAACAGGACCTGAGAAAGCTCAAGCGTCCGGAACTTCTCGAGATCATGCTGGCGCAGAGCCGCGAGATAGACGCCCTGAAAAAACAGGTGGCCGACCTTGAGGCGAAGCTGAATGACATGGAGATCCGCAAGGAAAAGGCGGGGTCCCTGGCTGAGGCGTCACTGCAGGTAACGGAGATATTCAAGGAGGCTCAGAAAGCCGCTGACATATATCTCTGGAACATTAAGAACCAGGCAGGAAAGGAGCAGAAATGAAGGCTCCGTCGAAGAAGGGACAGCGCAGTGTCAGGGAACTCCCGGGCACAGGCGAGATAGAAAAAGCCTGCGCTGAGGAAAGAAGGCATCAGCGTTTTACAAGGACACTGCGGAGCACACTGGTCATCCTGATAGTCGCGGCAGCCGCGGCGGTGCTGGTGGCAAGCCTGCTCCTCCCTATCCTCAGGATATACGGAGTTTCGATGCAGAAGAACCTTTACAGCGGTGACATAGTCCTGTCTGTAAAGAGCACACACCTCGAGCAGGGCGATATAGTAGCCTTTTACTATAACAACAACATACTGGTAAAGCGTGTGATAGCAACGAGCAGCGAGACGGTAGATGTCGATATGGATGGTACAGTCTCGGTGAACGGGCAGCAGCTGAAAGAGCCATACGTCGATAAAAAAGACTACGGCGAAACGACGATCACGCTTCCATACCAGGTCCCGGACGGAAAATACTTCGTCATGGGAGATAACAGAAAAGTTTCAGTAGATTCGCGCAGCCGATCGATAGGCTGTGTTTCAGAAGAACAGATCGTGGGGAAGATAGTCTTCAGGATCTGGCCGCTCAAACGGGCGGGATTCGTAAAGTAGCAGGAAAGTTTCAATTAGTTCATTATTTGGGAAATCTGAAGAAGTAGCGGTATAAGTTCAGTGAACCGCTGAAGGGAAAGGATCATGGATTTTCTGGAGAGGACAATTGAAAGATTCTTCGTACGGCACGATGGAGCAAGGCGCTGGCGTATAGTTATACTGACGCTCGCGGCGATAATGATCTTCGTCACGACATATGCGTTGATACTGCCGGCCCTGACACTCGGGACAAAGGAAGCTTCCGAGATGGATGGCATCGATTTCGAGAAGACCTCGGTGACTGACACGAGTCAGCCGATCGGGGAAAATGCTATCGAAGAAGCGGTTACGAGTGACGATGAAAAGTCGCCTGAGAGGAATCTGTCACCGTTTTACTGGAGTTTCAACAGTCAGCAGACGGCGCAAAAGACGGCGGCTTCGTCGGAGACAAAAAAAGCTGATGCGTCGGTCGAAGATCTGGAGTCAGAAGCGGTAACGACAGCAGCCAAGTCGAAGAAGTCAGCGAGCAGCACGCCTGTGCTCAGGACAGTGACGCCGAGCAACGACCCGGATAACCCGCTCGGGAAACCGGCAGCTGACAAGAAACTCGTGGACAGGAATGACGGTACGTACGATCTGACACTGAGTGTTACAGGGAAGACAAATACTGTAAAGAAAAACAGAAAAGCAGATATCACGATCATATATGATAACTCGTCAAGTATGATCGATAATTTCATGGAGGTGAACGGTGTCAGCACATCAAGACTCGAAGTAGCGCGTAAGGCG